>CAYRZL010000122.1:0-6125 GCA_964428795.1 uncultured Lachnospiraceae bacterium
GTCATGTTGCACAAAAGTGGAATTTTAAGGCGTAAAATAAGAGGAAGTTAACATTTGTAGTCCCTCTGTCATGGATGCTTCCTTATTTTTGGCATAACATCGGGAGAATATTTATGGTACAGCTTTTCCCATATTGCTATTCAAAAACAGGAATATCGTCATATCTACAGTTCCTCCTCTAACTCCAATCCGCCCAGATGATATCCGGTGATGGAATAGATCACCCAGTCCGCAATATTGGTCGCATGATCTCCGATACGCTCAAAATATTTTGCCACCATCAGCAGATCGGTTGCCAGAGCGCCATCCTCGGCATTGCTGTTGATCATATCGATCACATCCTGCTTCATTTCCAGAAACCTCTGATCTACCACATCATCATGCCGGATCACCTCGATCGCCATGTTTTTATCCTTTTTTACAAAGGCTTCCACACTTTGAACTACCATCATCTCATCGTTAAGCTGCTTTAATTGTCTGTCGAAACGATTTCTCATCATCCAAACCTCCCTGTAATATAATTCTCTGTCCGTTTATCCTTCGGCATGGAAAACAGTCTTTCCGTCTCTCCCGTCTCAATGATCTCTCCTAACAGGAAAAAAACGGTTTTATCTGATACACGGGTGGCCTGCTGCATATTGTGAGTCACCATAACGATGGTGTAATCTTTTTTTAATTCAATAGCCAGATCTTCAATTTTTGATGTGGAGATGGGATCTAATGCAGATGTGGGTTCATCCATCAAAATGACCTCCGGCTGCACCGCCAGCGCTCTGGCAATACAAAGACGCTGCTGCTGTCCTCCCGACATACCCAGGGCGCTCTTTTTCAGCCGGTCCTTACATTCCTCCCAGATCGCCGCATCCCGCAGAGATTTTTCCACAATGTCATCCAGTCTGGCTTTTGAACGGATACCATGGGTACGGGGTCCAAACGCTATGTTGTCATAAATACTCATGGGAAACGGATTTGGTTTCTGAAATACCATTCCAACTCTCTTCCGCAGCAGATTGATATCCATATTTCCATAAATATTGTTCCCGTCCAACTGCACCGTACCCGTGATCCGGCAGCCCTCCACCAGATCGTTCATACGATTCAAGGTTTTTAAAAATGTGGACTTCCCACAGCCGGAAGGGCCGATAAAAGCAGTGATCTCCTTCTCCTGAATTTCCAGATCGATATGCTTTAATGCATGGAAATCACCGTAAAACAGATCCAGATTTTTTATACTAAATTTACTCATATAATTGTTTTTTATCCTTTCGCAAACCTTTTTGCCACATAAGACGACACCATGTTGATGAGTATGACAACTGCCAGCAGAATAACGGCCGTGGCAAATGCCTGCTCCGTGTGCATACCCTCACTGGAAAGCACATACATATGGATCGCCAGCGTGCGTCCGCTTGCCAGCGGCCTTGCAATGCCTGCCACGGTGCCTGCTGTATAAAGCAGCCCTGCTGTCTCGCCTACGATACGCCCTACCGCCAGAATAACGCCGGACAGAATACCGGGTACAGCACTCGGCAATACGATCCGAAATACCGTCCGAAGTCTTCCCGCTCCCAAACCAAAGCTGCCCTCCCGGTAAGAATCCGGTACAGCCAAAAGGGCTTCCTCCGTGGTCCTCATGACAAGAGGCAGTACCATGATCGCCATGGTAAAGCCGCCCGCCAGCATGGAATAGCCCCACTTCAGAGAAAATACAAAAAACAGCATACCGAACAGTCCGTACACGATGGAGGGAATGCCGGACAGGGTCTCTGCTGTGACCCGCACCACACCTACTACCTTATTTCCTTTTTTCGCATATTCCGCCAGATAAATGGCAGCAAACACGCCCAGAGGAACCGCTATGACCAGTGCAAGACAGGTCATCACAATCGTGTTGATGATGGCAGGCATCATAGAAACATTATCTGAAGTGTAATTCCATGCAAACAGATCCAAAGACAGATTGGGGATACCGTGAATCAGGACATAGACCAGCAGAAATCCAAGACATCCTACGGTAAACACTGCCGCAGCCACGGTCAGCACAGTCAAAGTAAGAGAAAGCGGTTTCTTTATACTTATACTTTTCCTCACGCTTTTGCCCCCTTCCGCTTCAATACCGAAAAGCTCAGATTTATAATCAGAATAAACACAAACAGTACGACTCCCGTTGCGATCAACGCCTGCCTGTGCAGATCTGTGGCATATCCCATCTCCAATACAATATTGGAGGTAAGTGTCCGCACGCCCTGCAGCAGCCCCTCCGGGATCCGGGCCTGATTTCCGGCGATCATGATCACCGCCATGGTCTCGCCGATGGCTCGCCCGATACCAAGCACCACGCCTGCCAGAATACCGGATTTTGCGGCGGGCAGCATGGCAAAAAATACGCTTCTGGTATGATCTGCTCCCAGCGCCAGAGCCCCCTCATAGTAGCTTTCCGGCACTGCCTGAATCGCAGATTCCGCCACTCCGATAATGGTAGGAAGGATCATAATTCCCAACACGATAGAAGCCGCCAGAATACTGTTTCCGTTTGTCCGGAAATGAAGTCCCACACCGAACACATTCCGGATCATGGGAACGATAACCATCATTCCGAAAAATCCGTATACGATAGAGGGGATGCCTGCCAGCAGATCTACCGCAGGTTTCAGAATTTTATAAATATTTTTCGGACAGAACCGCGCCATAAATACTGCCATAAAAATTCCCACGGGAACGCCGATGATAATGGCGTCGGCTGTCACATACAGGCTGCCCAGGATCATGGGCATAATCCCGTAAATATCGTTTCCCGGCTTCCATGTGGTTCCCGACAGAAATTGAAAGAATCCGATCTTCCCCATAGCGGGGATCCCATTTGCAAACAGGAACACACAGATTAGTGCCACTGCTGCAATGGAAGCCAACGCCGCGATGAGAAAAACAATTTCCATAAGCTTTTCTTTTGCTTTTGCCATTACTGAATAACCTCATTCCAGAAGTAATAGGTTCCGGTATAAATGTTCATCACCTGCTCACTTGTAAGCTCGTCTACCGGTGAGTCGTTATTTACAATAACTGCGATTCCATCCATGGCAATGACCTTTGCCTGAAGTCCCGCCTCAACCTCGCTGTCCTTCAGTTCACGGGATGCCATTCCGATATCGCAGATACCGTCTGCCGCTGCGCTCATTCCGGTGGTGGAATCACTGGTCTGAATCTCAATTTCTGCATTGGGGTTTACTTCCAGATATGCCTCTTTGAGCTTCTCCATAACCGGAGATACGGAGGAAGAACCTGCCACTACCACTTTGCCGGATGGTGTTGTTCCCGCAAAAGTCTCTGTACCGTCCAGCGGAATATATCCGTTTTCCTCTACTACTGCCTGACCTTCCGTACTCAGAATAAAGTTTTCAAAATCCTGTGCCACTTCGGAAAGATCTCCTTTTGTTGCAATGTTAAACGGTCTGGAAATCTTGTAGGAGCCATCCTTGATCGTCTCCACACTGGGCTCTACCCCATCAATCCTTACTGCTTTTACGGTATCATTCAAGGAACCCAGGGATATGTAACCGATGGCATATTCATCCCCTGCCACAGAGGTCATCATGACAGAAGTATTATTCGTAATATTTGCATCCTCCGTGGTCATATCAACCTTCTCGCCATTTTCATCCTTCTGCTCGATGCCAAACAGCTCGATAAAAGCTCCTCTCGTGCCGGAACCGTCCTCTCTGGAGAAAATGGAGATCATCATGCTGTCATCAAAATTTCCTGTATCTGCCTGCGTATTTCCACAGGCTGCTAGTCCTGCAGCCATCACACATCCAAGTACCAATGCTAAAATTTTCTTCTTCATTTTTTCCTCCTGATATTTCGGGATCTTTCTTTTCTTCCCATTTTTATCTTCTGATTTATAGTTCTGACAGCCACCTGTGAAAACAATGCGCGCACCGCTGTCATGTTTTATATCTTAGAAGGAGAATGTAAAGTTTGAAATCACGATTGGGTAAACAGAACGTAAAATTATCGTAAGATTATATTTAAAAAAATAAAGCCTACCCTGACACTTGTCCCGTCAAGGTAGGCTTTGATTATTCTTATTTTGCCCGTCGCAGCTTCCCAAAAATCATCTGCGGCAGCGCCATTCCCAGTATAATACCAAAGACAATGGCTCCTGCCAGCTCAAAAGTCAAAATACCATGACTGACAAACTCATCTCTGCTGCCCAAAAAAAGATAATATGCTGTGTAATAAAGCTGTGATCCCGGCACCAGCGGGAAAATGCCCGGCAGCAGATACACCGTGGCAGGCATCCGCCTGCAAACCGCAAGGCACCGCACCACAAAGGTCAGTACAAACGCAGCCACTCCGGTTGCAAGAAGCCCATTGATATCCTGTACGATCATTGCTTCATAGATGATCCAGCCAATAGCTCCTGTGATGCCGCAGAGCACCGTCTCTTTTTTTGGCGCTCCAAACAATACCGCAAACCCTATCGTGGCAAATATGGCAACCACGAACTGCAGGATCAGCATCAGATTTACATTTAAGTCTGCCCCGTCCGGCTCGATATTCATCCCAAGATAACTGCAGATCCAGATGGAAATACATACCCCCAGGGCGATCAGCGTGGCAGTAAGAATCGCATCCACCAGATGAATCGTACCTGCCAGATGATCCCCATTATAATAATCGCGGATTGCTACCGTGAACGCCACTCCCGGCACCAGAAGCATAATACCGCCGATAATGATCTTATCATGCAACACCGGAAAGCCCAGCCATAATACAAGTATACTCAAAAAGGTTACAAAAAGGCTGGCACAAAGATTCGTCAAAAAACGGGACAAATGCTTTTTCTGAAACAGAATCAGCAATCCCTGCTCCAAAATTCCCACCAAAAAAGCAAACAGACAGTCCAGCCATTGTCCTCCGAACAGGCAGCAAAAAGCCGCACAGCCGATTCCGGCAAACAGGATCGTGCCTCCATTCGAATACCCAAACGGTTCTTCCTTTATCCTGCGGGTCACTTCCCATGCTTCCGGGAAGGACACTTTTTCGCTGCATACATCCCGCGCCAGTTGATTTAATTCTGAAACCTTATTAAGATTTACAGCACCAAGAGGAACATGGCGTATCACGCTTGCTGCATCCTCCTTGTCCTCATTAGCACTGGCAAATATACCATTTGATATAACATACACATCAAATTCTTCTATATCATTGGCTTTCAGGATACGCGTCACCGTATCCTCCACACGAAAAATCTCGCCGCCATTTTGAAGCATGATATCTCCAATCTCCACAGCAAGATTTAAAATCCCCTTTGTGCTTTTCATCGCTCATCCACCCTGTAAAAATCTACTCCTGATCCCCAAACAGCTTTTTCGCATAGTAACCGTCCGCCATCTGAAGAGCCGCCACCGTATTGTGACCGAGCACACGGTCCTTTGCCACCAGTGTCGTTACCAGAGCTTCGGAATGACGATAGAACAGGCTGTCATGTCCCACACAAAGACCCATAACAATATTTAACTCCGTTCCTTCCTTATTCAGAAGCTCCGCCTGAAGAATCGGATTGCACATATTTACGCCGGTTGCATTGCAGCGCTCATCAATGCCCATATCCACCTTGCGCACGGTACCGCACTTACAGCCTACACCAAACACTTCAAAGCCATGACTGCGCAATACACGCGCCAAAACGCCGGATTCCTTCAACAAACCCACACAGGTGGCAATTCCGATTTTATGATAACCCAGCTTTTTGGCAAACTCTACCATTTCCTGTACACGGGTCATCTGACAATAATTGTCATTTTCCACCTCAGCAGCCATCTGAAATGCTCTCAGCTCTTCCCCCGTATATTTTTCCAGAACAGATTTTAACTCCTCCTCTGTCATCCCCGTACTCAGACAGAAATTTGGATAGCTTTTATCCATCAGGTTGCAATTCCCCACACCGCAGTCCACACAACTGCGTCTTATCTCTTTTTCAGCCATATCATGCTCCTTTATATCCCCAAAAATCCTTCCCGGTTTATGTATTAACAATCCTTTGCTAAAAAAATAATACATGTACAAATGGTAAAAGTCAAGATAAAGGAAGCATTGCAAGAAACAGGGGCGTACACAGGCAG
>CAYRZL010000123.1:0-6108 GCA_964428795.1 uncultured Lachnospiraceae bacterium
ATTCCTGTCCTTTTCCAAAGTGGGATTTTATCCCTTCGTATGCATCTGTCATTCTTCCATGTCAGTAGGGCAATCTAATGGATTCAGAATAGCCAGAATCTCTTTGGCAGATTTGTCCGGATTCTGCTGCACTGCCTGATAGAGAGGTTTCAGTTTGCTGACTGTTGTTTCCAGTTCATCGGCAGAGATTTCAAGACTTTTACCCCGAGTGATCTTTTTTTGCACCTGTGAAATCAGGCGCAAATAGTCACCTTGTTCGATGCCCTCTGTAATACCCTCCTGTTTTGCCTCCATTTTTTCTTCTAATTCGCGTAAATATCTCATTCCAAATTCCTCGCTTTGCTTTACCTTACGCACCTGTCTGTGGATCTGTCTGATGTGTTCGCTGCCCGATCTATCGGCATTCTCATCTGTAGTGTTTTCAAGATAATGAAGAAAATCCACCAGTTCCTTTGATACCTCATTTTCATTTTTGCCCCGTGTGTTCAGAAAGATCCGGGTAGCGCCGTCCGGAAGCTGTAAATCAGGCACTTCCACACATTTTGGTGTAAAAGTATACCGGTACTTTCCATAACCGAACAGGTCAAAGGGCATGATAAAAATGATGAAGGTATCATTCAAATCATTATAATTCTGGATGCCGGCTTCCAATAGCCCCGTATCCAGAAGAGCCTGGTAATACCGGCTTCTTTTTGGAAGATCGGGTTTGCGCTCCCCCTGCATTTCGGAATCATACACGTTGCCTTCGGCATCAAAACTGACGATGTCCATCCGTACGGATCGCATCAGAGGTGAAATGCGGAACTCCTTTTCAGCTTCATTCCATGCCAGTAGGGGAATGTCCTTTCCGAATATGATAGAAAGAGCTGCCCTGGCTGCCGCATCATCCTCCATAACTGCATCGTACAGAAAACGACTGGTAAGATTCAGGTCCTTCAACGGTTTCAACTTTTGTTTGTTCAACTTTTTCTCCTTTCATTTTAACATATTTGATTTGATATTGAAAGATATCCGGCATTAGAATTTCAAAGTCACGCATTTTGCGTAAGAATCATAGATTAACGAATGTTAAAAAGAAATATAGAAATTAAATGCCTGAATTTACTATAACAGATGTGAACAGAAAATGCAAAGGTTAATAAATTATTGAAGATCGCAAAATAATAAAAAATGCAAACAACGGACATGGGAATTTTCCCGCATCCGTCGTTTACTTAGAAATATTAGTCCTGAACAGTTACAGAACATCTATCTTTCTTCTTCAAATCTGCTTCATAAATATACAGGCAATGATCAGTGTAATCCCTTCAGTAATCGGGAAGGTTACCCATTCCAGCCATATGAGATCCATAGAATGCCCCACAATCAACCAGATGGTATTTACAATTCCACTTTGTATGTGATATTACTATCCATATGGATAACCTCCTTTGTTCTTAATGCGGTTGGCGAACCAACATTATTGTAACATTGGAGGTTTTTTACTGAATGATTTCAGTATTTTTTACTGCACTTTTCCTCTTACGATTCGGTAAGTTTTTCCGTTATACTTCACATTTATGGTTACCGATCCCATTTATCACACAATGCATTGATCTGATCTGCAAACTTCGCCATATCCTTGTTTGCGATCTCCCGATTCTTCTGAATAACTGCGATCAGGCGCTGACCTGCTGCAAGCAGACGGTCGAATACAGTGTGAGTGGTCTTAACCTTCGCCTTCTTCTCCACACGCTTGCGGCTGCCCTGAGCCACCATTGCATTCCGGCACAGATCATAGATATCTCCACTGTAAGGTGCGGATGCCTCCACTCCTGTCACACCGGAAAGATGTGCCGCAAACTCATCACACACTGCATCTTCTCCATGCACCACAAAGATACGACGCGGTTTTTCTTTGATACCTTCTACCCATGCGGTCAGATGATCTCTGTCTGCATGACCGCTGATACCCGGCAGATTCAAAATCTCTGCACGGACCTGCACGGTCTCTCCGAACAGCTTCACCTCATCCGCACCGTTTAACAGCATATTACCCAGTGTTCCCGGCACCTGATAACCGACAAACACGACCGTGCACTCTTCCCGCCATAAATTATGTTTCAGGTGATGGCGGATCCTGCCTGCCTCACACATACCGGAGGCAGAGATAATAACCTTCGGCTTTTTATCAAAATTGATCGCTTTCGAATCATCACTGGTAACCGATTGCTTCAATCCCGGAAACTGAATCGGATTGACTCCGTTTTGAATCATCTCCAGATCCTCTTCCCGAAAACATTCCAGCACATTTTTATTAAAAATATTGGTTGCCTCAACTGCAAGCGGACTGTCTACATATACTTCAAAATTCTGGAAGGATGACAGCAGATGCTTCTGCTTGATCTCCCGCATATAATACAGCATCTCCTGTGTACGTCCCACGGAAAACGCCGGGATCACCACATTTCCGCCTCTCGCAAATGTCTTTGCCAGAACATATGCCAGCTCCGCCGCATAGTTTGGCGGCACATCGTGATTGCGGTTTCCATAGGTGGATTCTATGATCAGATAATCTGCCGATTCCGGCACTTCCGGATCCCGGATCAAAGCCCTGTTTCCATTTCCCAAATCTCCGGAAAATACCAGCTTACAGGTTTCTTCCCCCTCTTTTGCCCAGATTTCAATAAAAGAAGAACCAAGCAGGTGTCCTGCGTCACGAAAACAAACGGTGATCTCATCACAAACCTGCACCTTCTTCCCGTAATCACAGGGTACAAAATAATTCAGCACACCCTGGGCATCATTCATCGTATACATGGGAACTACCTCTGGGCGGCCTGCACGACGCGCCTTCCGGTTCTTCCACTCCGCCTCAAACGCCTGAATATGTGCACTGTCCTTCAGCATAATATTACAGAGCTGTGTAGTAGCATTTGTAGCAAAAATCTGCCCGCGAAATCCCCGTGCATACAACAGCGGCAGCAAGCCGGAATGATCGATATGAGCATGTGTCACAAACACATAATCAATTGCGGCAGCATTCACAGGGATATCCTGATTTTCATAAATATCCGCCCCCTGTTCCATTCCGCAATCCACCAGAATGTGTTTCTCACCAACCTCAAGATAATGACAGCTTCCCGTCACTTCATGAGCAGCACCAATAAATTCCAAACGCATAGTACCCCTCCTTTTAACCTTAAAATCCTTTTTCATTATACACCAAAACTCCAAATAATGTGTACTTCCGTTAAATTTTTTTATCTTTTATGTCGAAAAAATGGCAGGTGCTCCACAACTGAAACACCTGCCATTTTACGATTTTTCATTTCTATCCTTTGATGATCACGCCGCCGCCAGCCACATAATCTCCGTCGTAGAGCACCAATGCCTGTCCCGGCGTCGGAGCCCTTTGAGGTCTTTCAAACACACATTCCAGTGCATCTTCGCCTATCATATGTACCTGACATATATCGCCTCTGTGACTGTATCTTATCTTACCCAGGTATTTTTTTTCGGGGTCGAAACACTCCTCTGACATAAAATTCAGATTGTTTGCCAGAATCCTTGTGGTAAACAGATCTTCATTCGATCCCAGCACAACCTCATTCGTCTCGGGACGAATCCCGGTGACAAACACGGGATATCCCACAGCAATGCCAAGTCCCTTGCGCTGACCTATGGTGTAGTGAGTGATTCCTTTGTGTTCACCCAATATATTCCCTTCTGTGTCCACGAAATATCCGGGACAGACCTCTGCTCCCGACTCGCGGGCAATAAATCCTGCGTAATCGCCATCCGGCACAAAACAAATATCCATGCTTTCCGCCTTGTGTGCCACAGGAAGCCCCGCTTCCTCTGCTATCCTGCGGATTTCGTCTTTATCAAACTCACCGACCGGCATCAGAGTATATGCAAGCTGCTCCTGCGTCAGATTATAAAGGGCATAGGTCTGATCCTTTGCGGCAGTAGCTGACATTCTCAGAGTGTATCTGCCATTTGGAAGCTGTTTTACTCTCGCATAATGTCCGGTAGCAATATAATCTGCACCGATCTCAAGACTTCGCCTCAGCAAAGACTCCCATTTCACATATCGGTTGCAGGCAATACAGGGATTTGGCGTACTCCCGTGCAAATAGGAATCCACAAAATAGTCGATGACATTTTCCTGAAATTCTTTTCTGAAATTCATCACATAATAAGGAATCCCAAGCCTTTCTGCCACCCGTCTCGCGTCATCCACAGCAGAAAGTCCGCAGCAGCCTCCGTTTTCCTCCTGAGCTTCCACAGACTCCTCCTGCCAAATCTGCATCGTAACGCCGATGACCTCATATCCCTGTTTTTGTAAAAGCAGAGCCGCCACGGAAGAGTCCACTCCTCCTGACATGCCTACCACTACTTTTTTCATTAATATTCTTCCTCCGGAGCTTCCTCATGCTCACTGATATCAGTGACAGGCCTCTCCAGTCCCTCGATAACGATTCCATGCTTCTCAGCATAATCCCAGAGCGCTGCATGAATCGCTTCCTCTGCCAGCAGAGAACAGTGCACTTTTACCGGCGGAAGTCCGTCCAGCGCTTCCATAACCGCCTTGTTGGTCACTTCCATCGCTTCCTGAACCGTCTTGCCTTTTACCATCTCTGTCGCCATACTGCTGGTTGCAACTGCCGCACCGCAGCCAAAGGTTTTAAATTTCACATCCTGAATGATCTGATTATCGTCAATATCAAGATATATACGCATGATATCGCCGCATTTTGCATTACCAACCGTTCCCACACCGCTGGCGCCTTCTATCTCTCCCACATTTCGGGGATTCTGAAAATGATCCATTACTTTCTCTGAATACATATATCTCACCTTTTCTTTCTTTTTTTTTTCACTTGGAACTTTTATTATATCAAATATGACAGACACTTATCTACTGTTTTTTCTCACAAAATCCTCATATAGCGGGCTCATGGAACGCAGCCTCTCAACGATCTGCTTCACTGCATCCACCGTAAAATCAATATCCTCCATCGTTGTGTCCAATCCCAGCGTCAGACGAAGAGAACCATGGGCGATCTCATGAGGCAGACCGATTGCCAGCAGCACATGAGACGGATCCAGCGAACCGGATGTACATGCGGAACCGCTGGAACCGCAGATTCCTTTCATATCCAGACTCAACAGCAATGACTCTCCTTCCACAAACTGGAAAGAAAAGTTTGCATTGTTTGGCAGACGATCCGTAGGATGTCCGTTCAGTCTGGTGTGAGGAATCTCCTTCATCACACGCTCTATCAGATGATCTCTCAAAGACGTCAGACGGGCATTTTCCCGTTCCCGCTCTGCATCCATGATCTCCAATGCTTTTGCCAGACCTACAATACCCGGAATATTCTCTGTTCCCGCTCTTCTGCGTCGTTCCTGTGCGCCTCCGTGAATAAAGGAACGGATTTTCACACCCTTTCGTATATAAAGCATACCGATACCTTTTGGTCCGTTTAGCTTATGTCCGCTGGCAGATAACATATCGATATTATAATCATCCACCTTGATATCCAGATGGCCGAATGCCTGTACCGCATCCGTGTGGAACAAAATGCCATGCTCTCTTGCAATGGCGCCGATCTCTTTTATCGGCTGAATCGTTCCGATCTCATTATTTGCAAACATAATGCTGATCAGAATCGTAGTATCTTTAATGGATGCTTTCAACTGCTCTAAATCTACCACACCATTCTCATCCACATCCAGATAGGTCACCTCACATCCGTGCTTCTCCAGATATTCGCAGGTATGCAGCACTGCATGATGCTCTATTTTCGACGTGATGATATGATTTCCCTTTGCCTTGTACGCCTCGGCTGTCGCGATCAGCGCCCAGTTATCTGACTCTGAACCGCCTGCGGTAAAATAAATCTCTTCTTTGTGCGCTCCGAGCACCCGGGCCACGCTTGCTCTGGAATCCTCCAATGCCTTTTTTCCTGCTCTTGCAAACTGATATACCGCAGATGCATTTCCAAACTCCTCCGTAAAATACGGAAGCATGGCATCCAGCACTTCCGGACGAACCTTTGTCGTAGCAGCATTATCCAAATATATTAATTTACTCATTTTTGTTTCCTCCATTCTTTTCTC
>CAYRZL010000124.1:0-6074 GCA_964428795.1 uncultured Lachnospiraceae bacterium
TGTACTTGGGCATATGAGATGGTCGACGGCGAGCTTAGGCAATACACCTGCTAAAAGCCCGCAGCCCTGTGAACACAATCGCCCGCCCCGGAGGTTACGAGGGCAGAAAGGACACAATATGAGTTGTCTACATCAATTATTTTACTCCCTGTGGAAAGCTCTATAAAATGCAAAAAACGCGGGAACAAGGCTCCACTGCCCTGCTCCCGCAAGTTAATTATTGCATGTTAATTTGTTTCTGATGTATCTGCTGTCACATGATATGCAGACGTGCAGCCGACATTGTAGCCCATTCCCTGTAACAGATTGCCGACCGCTGCCAGGTGGGTATCAGCATTCACGAATGCTCCCGGAACTGTAATTGCCTGTCCGTTCACCTTAACTTCCACGTCCGGCAAGGTAATTACCCGTTCTCCCGTAGAACTATTCCATGCTAAATCGAGTCCGAGTGCAGTACATAAATCCCTCAGGCAGGTGTACGTTACACCATCCTTGGTGATAGCATTGATAGTTCTGGTTTTTCCGTTGATTTTATGTTTTGTTGCTTCAATCACTTCATCATCCTCCTGATTTGATGATATATTTTTTGTAGTCGATGCTACATCAGCAGTATATGCGCTGCTAATATAGCCGTAATCGCTGCCATACTTAATCTTGTACCAGTTGCCTCCAACGCCGACAACATCGGCAGTCTGGCCGTTGGCAAGGGTGCCGATCACGCTGTAAGACGTGCTGGGACCGGATCGGACATTCAGCGTGCCGTCATCAGATACAACAGTTACTGTCTTCGTCAAGGCTGTTACCGTTGCAGTCAGCAACGCCTTAAAGGTAGTCCACTTCTTATTCTTCGCCGTTGTTCCGCACATCGGCTCTGGGCAGGCCTTTGTGGTCACATCATAATGCCGGATAACATGGTCTGCGTTGATGCCATATTTCTTCATCAAATCGCGTGTCAGTTCCGCCGCACGCTGAATGGTCGCATCAGGGATATAATAACCGGAACTGTTGCTATGAGATACCATTTCAATAGAAACAGAATTAGTGTTGGTACACTTGCCATAAAATGTGCCGTGTCCATTGCCGGAATCACCAACACTCCATGCTGCCCGGTTATCCGGTACACACTGATAAATAGTTGTATTTTCATCTACTACATAATGTGCAGATGCCTTACGATCACAGGTATGAAAATAATTCGCATTACCCTTTGCCGTGGCAGATGTACCAGAATTGCCCGTGTAGTGCAACACAATATACTTGGGATTGCCTCTGTTTGTGCTGCCATAGTACTGTGCTCTGATGCTGCTGTCGATTTTGTAACTCATTTTTCTGTTTCCTCCTTCAGCGTAGCCATGTACTCATCTGCGTCTATGGCCATGCGTGTGAAACTGTTATTCTTCCACCATGCCGCAAGGGATGCCCCGACAGTGAATGCAAGCGATACCACCTGGTTCACCGTGTCATCATCAACAGGCAGCACGGCATGTCCAGTAATCGTTAACCCCTGATTGACCAGTGCCAGAATCAAAATAATCGTTCTCGCAATTGTATCTGGCTTCACCTGATTCAGTTTGATTTTGTTTTTCATATCGAATTCCTCCTATAGAAAATCGTGTGTTTCAAGGCAGTGTTGATAAATTTCCTTAATGTTTTCAACTGTCATTGTTGTCATGTTATTGCGGAATTCCGGATGGTCTTTGCAATATTGTTCGTAGTATGTAATATCAGCAAGCGTCTGATCGAAGTGTTCTTTGCTATGTCGAACGTTCCGGTAAATTTCATCCCCGAAATGCAGAATGCGAACTCTGGCAGTAACTGCTTCCCGTTCTTCATTCTCTTTTCTCAAATACTGAACCTCTTCGCCCAGAGAATCCACTTTCTTAATTACCTCGTCATTGATTGCACGTCCGATTGCCTTTGCAATCACAGACCAAGGATCAACTTGGATCGGTGATATTTGGATAAGCGTCATGATTACTATCGCCGCCCCGCCACCCGTTAAAATCTCCTGAATGCTCATATGTTGCTCACCTCCTAGAACAGCTGATAATGCGGACGATCCTCGTTAAATAGTAACCATCTCAACCAATCGTCCAAGATAATAGCTATCAGTGACAATCCTATCCATGCAATACTGTATTGCAGGCAAATTTGTCCAAGGATATTGCTCCACATACCGGAGTAATCCCAAATGCCAAGCCCCAGCCAGACATTAAGTATCAATCCGACGATAAACTCGGCACATGTGACAATAATAGCGCCGCATACGCACTGCATCCAAAGCGGCATTTCCCACGGCAACCAGTTATTCAGTCCACCGATCAGTAAGAAAAGTACTCCTCCCAGTACAGCCATCGTCCAATGCGTGTGTCCACGCCAGATCATTTCAATACCGGCATATCCTATAGCTCCGCATAAAAATAGCACCATCGCCTTGCAAGCGTGGTGCTTTGCCTTTATTTGCTGCATATCAACTACCTCCCATTTGAGACATGATTTGCCGGAGGACATCAGTCTGGTATTCCAGCGGTACTCCCATGCCGTAGGTCACAGCCAGCAGTTCCGGCATTGTCTCCATGCTCTGAATATATGTACGCAGGCTGTTGTAATAGGATTCTTGATACATTTTCCAATACGTCGCAGTCTCAGCGATCCTCGTAAAATCGTCTGCCGAATAGTACCGGCATTCCTCTCCGTCCGCGTGGTACGGTACGGCATCGGCCCCTGCCAATATCATGCTTTGCAATGACAGCAGATTCATTTGATCTTCCAACGCTAAAGAAAAATGATGCGTGTTCCCGTCGCTTAACTCAACGTCAACGCCGGATACAATCGCATCATTACATGCTTGGCTCATCTGTTCGATTTTCCGCTGCTTTATAAAAGCAATTTGCTCTTCTGCTTCTACATCCTCAGGAGATGTCTCTTCGGATACCGGATCATCTGCAATATCAGCATCCGATAGATTCCCGTCATCCGACACCGACAAAAGCGCTCGGTATTCGTCTTCTGTGATCTCTGCGCTTTCAACTGTGGAATACTGCGGCGCACCATCAGGGATTTTGTTCAGCCATTGAGCGTGCCAAATCTCTTCACCAGATGGCGAACAGATGTATTCGGCATCCTGCACGTCGCAGGCCAGCAGTGTATTGTGCTTTGCCTGATATTTCAGGAAGATATTGTTCACACAATACAGATCTCCGTCCTTATAAACCTTGTAATAATTCACGTCACGCATACACTCCTTCCGTTTTGTACCTGCCGAACAAAGTATTGTAGTGTTTGAGCATATTCTTGCGCGTCCGGTACGAATGCGCATACTGTGCATTGCCAAACCACGACATAAAAGAATCAAATGCAACCTGTTCGGTGATTTCACCAGCATCCAACATCTTTGCGAAAGCCTTAAGTTTCCTGCGCATACGCTTGATACCGGATTTCGCCAGTGTCTTGACGATCTTTCCGGACGACTGGACCCTATACCGGATTTTCAAAAACTCAAAGCCTCTGGATGCCTTAACGATAGTTGTCTTTTTCGGATTAAACTGCAAGCCTATCTTGGCGCTCTCCCGTTGCATTGCTTCCAGCACCATATGCGCTTTGTCCTTTGTGTAGCACAAAATGATGCAATCGTCCATGTAACGTATATAACCACGGATGCTGAGCACGTCTTTTACCACATGATCCACGTTGGATGGCACGAACACGGCCATATCCTGTGAAATCTGGCTACCAAGCGATAACCCAATGCCGGGTTTTGCTGTTCCTGGAAGTTTTGCCTCATGGTACATCCGGATGAACTTCATGGATAATCCTCTAATCCAACCATCTGCCAGACGATCTTTCATGTACCTGCGACACTGGTCATGCGGGATGCTATCGAAAAACTTTGTAAAATCAGTCTTGATAACATAGAAATCATTTCCTCCGCACTCGCGTATCATGCGCTGCAGATGACATTCCATGCGCCTACGGCTGCGATCCACGCCGCGCCCCTCCATGCTTGCCATGTTGTCGTAGACAAGCCCGTCATAACAAAGCGGGATTAAAGCTGCATCACAGACACAGCCTTGAATGACGCGACTGTCAATCATAACCGCCTGCACATCCCTGCGCTTGCCACGCTCCACAACCTTCAGGTTTCGGATTCTGGTATCAACATTAAGTTGACCGTTCCAAAGGCTATCTTTCGCCATTTTATTTTTCAGCACAGCATGTCCAAGGTATTTTTGGACATTGCCTTTCCATTCGACGCCCTTGCGCCGCTTCTCCAACGACGCATTCAGGTTTTGGAGCGTGATAACGCTCCGGAAATCTCCTGCCGGCCGGATGCGCCGCAGTCGCTCCTCAACCGACATTATCGCATTCATCTTGGCAATCCACCGCAATGTGTGTGACTGCTTTGAATGCTGCAAAGCCCAATTCATTTCCTCCAAACTGGGCATTGCCTTTTCAGTCCATGTGCCTCGTGCGCGCTGTTCTCTTTTCGCCGCACGTCGAGCTTTGTCCCGCTCGATTCTAGCACAAATTTGTTCTCTGTTCGTCATGATTTTAACACCTACGCTCGTCCTGTTTAGTTTTCAGGCATTATCTAACAGGTAAGCAGCTCTGGGAATGAAACAATGACTATGCCTACGCCACTGCCATGAAAGAATCGTCCTCCCAGCTGCACAAAGACACCGGATTAGTGTGTTCCGCTTGAATCAGCAGAACCATAAATTTACCGCTGTTCACGGAGGGTTGTACGCTCCTTCTCATTATTTTTTATATTTTCACCCCTATACATGGCTACTGTTAATAATGGGGATCGGGGGCACACGCCATAAGAACCGCTCGCTGAGTTACCGTTAGTGTTTACGTTACCGTTGTTGTTTACATTGGAAAACAGCGAAGCGCCCGACAGCGAAGCATCGCGCAGCCACCAGTTGTAAGCGGCATAAATAGCGTACCGCCCATGTTTATTTTATTGCAAATCCTTAAATCGCTGTCGGTCTGATTTAATCACACCGCGCAGCAACTTCATAACTTCCTCAAGCATTCCTGACCATTCGTCCAACACCCTTTCACTATACATCATTATGTTCCACAATGCATATACCGGGCGCTGCATGCTGTTTAAGTCCCGGATTGCACGCTGAAACATCTTTTCACGATATTCATATTCCTGTTTATTTGTCGGTATTTTTCGATTACCCTTGATAACACAACAAAGCGCGTCATCGACCATACGGAGGATGGATTCAGACAAATATTCCTTATACTCCAGCGGCACGCGGATAACCTTATCGTAGCAATACCGGTGATATGTCCGCATTTTCTGGACGAAAATAGCGTCCTCAGAATATTTCATATCATACACCTCCAGCAGAGGTAGCTTTCGCTCCCCGTCCTGATATCCAATCGCACCATTCAGCAGAGCGATTTCCCGGTTTATCATCCCTATCCATTCCTGCATTCCTCCTTCCGAGGCATCCTGCAGACTGGTAAAGACAATCAAAGGGTCTTGCAACCGCGTTAGCGTGCGGATCGCACGCTCAAACAATTCATTGCGCATTGATCGCCCTTCCTCCGTCCGATAGCTTTGCTCATTTCCCATAATCACATCACAATACATGGAACTAGTCAGCTTTTGGATGTTCGGACAAACAAATTTCTTCCGGCGATTCGGGACGCTTGATAACCGTTGGTGTGTATACTTGTGCAGTTTAACCGCATTCATTTCAAATTCCGTCGATGCTGTATCGCGGAACCGTGCGAGTACCGACATATCTCAACCTCCATTTTTTGGGGCTGACATCATGATATCACATTTTTCATCACCTGTCCTTTTAATACCGGAATTTTTGAAAATTTTATACTCCGCGCCGGTCACACAGCGACCGCTGCGGAGTAATATCCGAATGTTTCACTTTATCTCTTACCCACTTTGAATCTGTCCGGACATAGCCGGACAGATATATCAGGATGCTAACTAGATCGAGAAGCGGGGGCACACGCCATAAGAACCGCTCGCTGAGCCACCGCTAGTGCCCACGTAACCGATGTTGTATACACCGGAAAACAGCGAAGCGCCC
>CAYRZL010000125.1:0-1361 GCA_964428795.1 uncultured Lachnospiraceae bacterium
CAGTAAAAAAGGAACTCAGCACCATACTGAATTCCTTTTTCATGTTATACTTTTTCATTTACAAACGAAATTTCATCTTCTCTCGCAAACACAGACTCAAATTCTTGCTGCGAGGCATGCATACTAATTTTCTTCCGCTGTCAGAGAAATCCACTTCAGATATGCATTCATAAACAGATCTATTTTTCCGTCCATGACACTGTCTACATTTCCTGTCTCCGCATTGGTTCTATGGTCTTTTACCATCGTGTATGGCTGCATAACGTAAGAACGAATCTGGTTACCCCATCCGATCTCTGTCACATCGCCGCGGATACCCGCTGCTTTTTCCGCCTGCTCCTGCTGTTTGAGCAGATACAGTTTTGCTTTCAACATCTGCATGGCTTTGTCCTTGTTCTGATGCTGAGAACGCTCATTCTGACATTGAACCACAATTCCGGTAGGATAATGCGTAATTCGAATCGCAGATGAAGTCTTATTGATGTGCTGTCCGCCCGCACCGCTGGAACGGTAGGTGTCGATACGAATATCATCCTCATTGATCTCCACATCTACATCTTCCTCAATATCCGGCATGACATCACAGGATACAAAGGAGGTCTGACGCTTTCCTGCCGCATTAAAGGGGGAGATACGTACCAGACGGTGCACACCCCTTTCAGATTTCAGATAACCGTATGCATTTTCACCATTCACCTGGAAGGTAACAGACTTAATGCCTGCCTCCTCTCCGTCCAGATAATCCAGTACCTCTACCCCATATCCTTTGTCAGATGCCCAACGGGTATACATGCGATACAGCATACTTGCCCAGTCGCAGGACTCGGTACCGCCCGCTCCCGCATGGAGTGTTACAATGGCATTATCTCTGTCGTACTCACCGGATAACAGGGTTTTCATACGGATGCTTTCAAAACGATCTGAAAATTCCTGCATCATTTCTTCTATTTCCGGGATGAGATCGGCATCATTTTCCTCATAACCCATTTCAATCAACGTCTCGATATCTTCCAGCATTGTCTCTAAGTCATGATAAATCGCCACATCATCTTTTTTACTTTTCAGCTCTTTCATAAGCTGCTGGGAGCGTTCCGGATCATCCCAGAAATCCGGAGCCTCCATCTCTCTTTCTAACTCTGCAATACGCTGCTGCTTATTTGCAAGGTCAAAGTGAATCCCTTACTTCCAACAGCGGCTCTTTCCATGTATTGATCGTTCCCTTGAACTGATCCAATTCAACCACAAAATCACCTCTTTTATTTTTTATATGGATTCGGCTGCCCGAAGGAATACCCTCGATTGCTGAATCCGGTATTTTATTATAGCGGCTTTTGCGCTGATGTGCAACCGCTATACGTCCA
>CAYRZL010000125.1:1461-6006 GCA_964428795.1 uncultured Lachnospiraceae bacterium
TCCATCTCTCTGTAGGTCAATTCCTGATGAATCTCTTTTTCAATGCTTTTGCCCTGAACCAGACACTCAAACTCATTTTTCAACGTCTCATCCGCATGTTTGATATAATGATACACAATATCGTTTCCACTGGAATTTGCCCAGAACGGAATCGTTTTCGGTGTATTCGTCAACGCATGATTTATATACATCAGCACACTCCACGGATTATAAATTTCTGCTTTTCCAAACAGATATCCGTCATACCATTCTCTGACATCCGGATAATGCTGTTCTAATCCATAATCTGATAACAGATGTCTCGTTTCCGCTGTTGTAAATCCATAATAAGTTCCGCTAACCTCATCAAATATGGAATGAACTACAAAGTTATTTAATCCGGTAAAAATACTCTCCCTGGCAATGCGGAGACATCCGGACAAAATCCCTTTTTCCAAAGCATCATTTGTCTTCAAAGCAGATGAAAAAACATTTCGGATAAAGGTCATCATCTGATCATAATATCCGTCTTCATCATGTAAAAATGCGTCCTGCAGCGGCACATCATATTCATCCACCAGCAGAATCACCTTTTTTCCATAATGCTTTTTCATACACACAGACAAGTGGAGCAATGCATCCTGCAGATCATCTGCACTGCTTTCCCGATTAAAATACAATTTCAGCAGAGCCTTTTCACCCTCCATCAGACGCGGACTATCCAACAGCTCTGCATGCTCAGACAAAATACCTGATATCAAAGAAGCAAATTTATGAACCTGTCCCTGAAAATTACCTCTCCTCATATCCTTTAATGTAAGAAAAATAACCGGATACTGATTCTGAAATTCCTTTGTACTTTCCTCCCCTGCAATGGCAAGATCCTCAAACAGGTAAGCGTTTTCCTTTTCATGCATACTGAAAAAATAGTACAGCATACTCATATTCAACGTTTTTCCAAATCTGCGTGGTCTGGTGTACAGCGCCACTACCTCACTGCAGACCTGCTTTATGAGCATGGATTTGTCTACAAAATAGTAGTTTTCATCTATTAGTCTTTTGAAGTTTTCGATTCCAATGGGTATTTGTCTCATACGAAAGCCCTCCTGGGGATTATTGTAACAGATAATCCCCGGAAGGGCTATATAAAAACTTAATTTCCATATTAACGGTTTACTTTTCCCTTTACAACCTTATATGTCTTACCACTGACTTTTACCGTTCCGGAATAGCTGAAATCAACTTTTCCGTTTTTAATATACCACCAACCGTTTTTATTCTTTGCAATTCCGTTGTAATTAAAATCTACTTTTCCGTTTTTGATATACCACCAGCCTTTTTCATTCTTCTCCACACTGTTGCAGTTAAAGTCTACTTTTCCTTTTACGATTCGCCACCAGCCTTTGCTGTTCTTGGCAACTCCGGTATAACTGAAATCAACTTTTCCTTTTACGATCCGCCACCAGCCTTTGCTGTTCTTGGCAACTCCGGTATAGCTGAAATCAACTTTTCCGTTTCTGATATACCACCAGCCTTTTTCGTTCTTCTCTACGCTGTTGCATTTAAAATCGACTTTTCCCTTTACGATTCGCCACCAACCCTTGCTGTTTTTGGCAATACCTGTATATGTAAAATCTACCTTGCCATTCTTTACATACCACCAGCCATTTACATTCTTTGCTACAGTCGTAACATTTGTAGCAATCTTTCCATTTTCATAGTAGTACCAGTTTCCATCCGAGTCTGCCTTATCTGATAAGCCATCTGGCTTATCTGCCATATCCGGCAGATCATACGGATTTACAGTATAAATAGCCACTGTATCGCCATCCCCGACATACCAGGTTACAAGTCCCGCACCGGTTACAATCGGTTGACAATCGGATAATCGTACCGCCATAGACACCGTCTCGGAGGTTGGGGTTCCATCACCGTCAACCGTCAATGCCTTTGTAATAACCTTATTTGTTGAGTTGACATATTCCTCCCACAGAACAAGGAACTGCTCATCCGACAGTTTCACAAGCTGCGGTGTACGAGGTGTAATCCCCTCTGAACCGTCGTAATCCGTAAGCCAGACTACCTCCGTGCTCAGATAGCTTTTGTCCGTGACTGTCAGAAAAATATTTCTCTGCCCGCTGGAGCTGTATGTATTCGCATTGCTCTGATCCACTGAATTTCCGGCGATCAGACAGTTATTTCCAGACAACTCAAAACCGCCTACAGAAACACCGGTGGCATTTGCCCCTGCATATCCCTGAATCGGCAAAGCATATGTGTAGGAGACATTCGTAACGCTTTCTCCCACTTCACAACGTGTAATGGATACGGCCCTTGGATACCCATCCCCATGATCCACCCGGTACACATACGAACCATCTGTCCGGATAAACTGGTTAAAAGAATGACTGACATATCCCGCCTGTGAAATATTCATCACATCATAATAGCTGTCCTTCATCTCCATGGATGCTTCATCCAACACAAATGTCATATTTGCCTGATGGTGTATTCCATCATCCTCCGCATACATTTCATGACAGGTGTAAATATACAGTGCTCCGTTCACCTCCGCCATACGCAGGGAACCGGCATCAAAGGGTATATAGGTGTTCGCCCCATACACAGAACAATCATCCACCCGCCTCCAATTCTTGTCGTATTTCACCACGCGCAAGACTTCACATTCATCACTCTCATTGCTATTTTTCTGTCCAAAAACGAGGAAATTGTATTCCTCCCCGCAAAGGAATCCTCCAAACAACGACAATTCCGCAGTCAGGCTCTTTGAAGAAAGCAATTTATGCGTGGAAGAATATATTTCTACAAGAACAGAGCTTCCGGTATATTCCACCCTTGTAAATGAACCGTCGTCATTTTCCATAATATAAGATTCGACAACAGAGCTCCACACACTGTAATTGTTTCCCGATATGTTGCTGGTAATCTTTCCGTCCAGCTTCCCTTCATATTCTGACGGAGTCGTTACCGTTGTTCCGGTCACTGTAATGGCAATCTCTGCGGAAACGCCATTAAAAGCAGTACAGCGAATCGTCGCCTTCCCCTCTTTCCATGCCACGATTTTTCCGCTGTCAGTCACTGATACAATCTTACTATCACTGCTTGACCAGGCATACAGGGCGTCATATGCTGTATTTGTGTTCATGGTAAGCTGCTGAGATTCTCCCACAGCCATTTCAGTCTTTTCTGCTGTAATTGAAATCTCCTCCGGAGCCGCACCCCAATTTATGATTTCCATATAATACTGTCCGTCTTCTTTTTCCAGAATAATGACAGAATCACCCATGGTCAGGAGATTAAACACATAATGCTCCGTTTGATAAGTTCCTATGATTTCCCATGTATCCGCGTCATATTCATTAAGCGTCCTGCCATTTTCATAAATAATAACGCTGTCATTTGCTTCGTTATATACTGCCCGGACACCGATACTGGAAGTATCGGAATAATAATATTCATCCTTCAAATCAGATTCCAATGCAGCCCGGCTCATCGAAAAGCATACCGACAAATCGGAAACATCCATTATCTGTACCCTGCCAAACGTAGTACTGGCAGTAACAAGATATTGGTTTCCAATGATCCCCGCGCTGTTTTGATGCCGCAGATAATAATTCTGGCAGAGATATTCTATGCAGTCCAGATTGTATGTCAATATTCCGGATACTATCACAGAATTGGATGTGTCCACAAAAGAGATTTCATTGTCTTTCACGACGCCCATCGTCAGACCATGACCGTCATGATCATATCCCCAGTAAATCCAGTTGTAATAATATTCCATGAAAAATCTTCCGGTGTCCACATCAAATCCGTTAAAACTATATATACGGGCATCAATATTTGTACTGGATAACAGTATCCCCTCCGGCGTGTACAGGCACAATTGATACGTTCCCAAAGCAGAAACTGCAAGATAAATGCGCCCGCTGGAATCCGCGCCTATGGCGGTGCCTCCGCCGGCAAGTGTAAGTGTTTTCTCCATACAGCAATTTTCCAGATCAAACACATAGCAATCATTTCCATAGAGTACATAGATTTTTCCATTCGCTGCATAAGCGCTGGTACAGCCCTCAAAAACATATGCCGTAGAACATACGTCGTTTACCAGTGAATAAAAAGATAGTTCGTTTTTATTCAAAAAATAAATTCCATTCCGGGACTCACAGGGAATCTGCATGGTAACTTTATCGGCGTCTGTATAATTATCAAGCTCCCCGTTATCCAGAGATGTCTGCATATAATCCGGTAAAACAAAGCTTTTTTCAGAAGCGTTCCCAAGAGACAGAAAAGAAAGATTGTTATCGGCAGCATATGTCTCCGCCGTACTTCCCGTATAGCCTGATATTTCAGACAGAGAGGTACAGTCCTCAAAAGCTGATCCTCCTATAAAAGCAATATTTTCACCAAATGTCACGCTGGAGAGTCCGGCACATCCGGCAAAACACTTGTATCCGACTGTGATCACGCTATTCGGAATTACTACACGATCCAGGCTCCTGCAATTATAAAAAGCATAGTCACCTATACTTGTTACGGTATCCG
>CAYRZL010000126.1:0-5843 GCA_964428795.1 uncultured Lachnospiraceae bacterium
TAAAAAATCATCTCTTCGCTTCTTTCAAAGTGTAAATTGTTTTTGTACCGGAGGGATATACTATGGTGAGGCTAAGGAACGCAGTTCCATCGAACCATAGTATATCCCTCCGATACAAAAACTTCACAAACAAAAAACCCCCTTATTCGTGCACACTGGACGGATCGAGCAATTTCCGGATACTTTCTCCCAATACACTGAACAACACCACCGTGATCACCATCATCAATCCCGGGAAAAGTGCCAGCCACCATTCACCGATGACCAGATATTTCATACTCTCTGACAGAATAATTCCGATGGCAGGCTGCTCCGAGGATAAACCGAATCCCAGAAATGTAATGCTCGCCTCATGGAGAACCGCATGGGGAAACAGCAGGATCAATCCCACGATAAATTGAGGCAATACATGGGGCAGCATATGCTTTGCCGCAATATGCAGCCTGCCATGTCCCAGCTTACCTGCAATCTGTACATATCGGCTCTGCTTTAGCTGCAATACTTCTCCCCGGACAACTCTTGCCAGTGAGCACCAGTGGGTGACTGCCACACCGATGATGACGCCGCTCAGGCCTCTTCCCACCGCCACACAGATCAACAGGATCAACAGCAGATGGGGAATCCCCATGACCAGATCAATGATAAAACAGATGACCTCATCTGCCTTTTTCCCAAAGGCGGCTGCCGCCATCCCCAGAAGCAAAGCTATGACCGCACTGACTGCTGCCGCAAAAAGACCAATTACAATGCTTAAGGAAAGCCCCTTTATCGTCCTCACAAACATATCTCTGCCCAGCCAGTCCGTGCCAAAAACATAAGGCAGGCACGGAGGCAGATTCTTTCTGGAAAAATCTGTCACCTGCGCCGCCTCGCCGCAGCACAGGCCGCCAATCGTCACAGCGGTCAGAAACGCCAGCGAAACCAACAGATAGAAAATCGTCCGTTTTCTCTGATTTATTCCGCCTCCCATCCCCCAGAGCAGGCGTTTCAACAGAAAATGTTCTTCTGTAAATTTCCGGTATTTTCTCATACTATACCGCCTCCCCGCCGGATGCGCGGATCAATGACACCGTACAAAATATTGGCAGCAAAATTGCCCCCAAACACAAACAAGGCGCTGATGACAGTAATTCCCATCAGGAGAGGAACATCGCTGCCCAGTCCTGCCGCCACTGCCGCCTGTCCAAGTCCCGGATAGGAAAACACCTGCTCCACCAGCACGGAACCTCCAAATATTTCACTGATCGATGCAAACTGCAATGTCATTGCAGGCAGCGCTCCATTGCGAAGCACATGACGACGTACAATCTGCCATCTGCTTTCCCCTCTTGCCATGGCAAACAGCACATAGTCACTCTCCATGATCTCCACTACTTTTTCTCTCGTGTGCAGTGTGATATTGGAAATCCCGGTGATGCTGAGGGTCAATGCGGGCAGAACAGCGTGGTAAAGGCGATCCGGAAATGTAACTCCACCTTCTTCCACACCGATGGGCACCGAAAACCCGATGGGAAACAGCTTCAGCCACACACCAAATATCATAAGCAGTACCAACGCCAGCCAGAAAGCGGGGGTGCTTGCAGTCACAAGTGCGTAACCTTTGATAAGCTTATCCGCCAGCCTGCCTCTTCGCACGCCGGCAATGACGCCCAGTATAAATCCAAGCACGCCGGAGATCACCCATGCGGCAATCATCAGATACAGGGAATTTTTCAGCTTCACTGCAATGACACTTGCCACGCTTTGCCGATACAGCAAGGAGGTTCCCATATCGCCCCGTATAAAATCTCCTGCCCAGGCAAGATAACGCTGTATGGGCGGCTCTCCAACACCCCAATAGCTCTGCAATTTTGCAATCTGCTCCGCACTCATGCTGCCAAGTGCGGTCTGCCCCACATTTGCCTGCAGCGGATCAATGGGAGACAGGGAGATCAGGGCAAATGCCACAATACTCACGCCCATCAGAAGCAAGATCATCCGTATCAATTTTTTTACGATAAATCCCGTATATTTCATAAAATACTTCTTTTACTCCCAACTCCATTGATCCACATTGTTTACAATGGACCACCCATGTCCGTGGGGATGTATCTTCTGCTCTGCCACATTCAGTCCATTTCTGACAAAATACAGATGGTCCACATTGCAGAGCCATACCCAGGGTATATCTCCTTCCTGGGTCACACCCGTCGTTCCGTCCCACTGCGCCTTCTGCCATAACTCATAGGAGCTTTCCAGATCGTCACTCTGTAATGCCTGATCCATATAGTTATCCACAGCTTCGTTGCTGTAAGGAGACAGTTCTGCAGTTTTTCCACCGTCTGTCGTGTGATAAATGTTATAAAGCTCCATGGGGGTATGGGCTCCCCAGCCCCATACTAACGGTTGCGACTGGGCCAGATCATATGCAGTATCCCAGCCTGCCGCCTGCGTGGTCACCTCTATTCCAAGCTCTGCAAGCTGATTTTTGATATCCTCCGCCAACGCCTGACGCACCGAATCGTCAGGATTATAAATCACCGTAAATGCCGCTTTTACGCCATCCTTTTCCCGGATCCCTTCTGCACCTTCGATCCACCCGGCATCCTCCAAAATCTGTTTTGCCCCTTCCGGATCATATTCCACTTCACAATCCGGATTGTACCAGGGCATTTTGTCGCATACGCTGTAGGCAGGCGTCCCGTATCCGTTCAACACATTGGCGATCATCTCCTGACGATCCAGCCCAATGTTGATGGCACGTCTCACATTCACATCCTGCAGCACCTCATTTCCATACACCACTCCGTCTTTCTCCTCCGGTGCGGTAGTCGGCAGATTGATCCCTCTGTTATCCACACTGGCAGCGGCAAACAGCTCATAGCCATCTATCACCATGTCCGAATAGGAGGCTGCGGTATGCGCCACATCCACCTGCCCTGCCTGGGCGGCTGCCAGGGCAGCTTCCTCCTCCATAAAAAGAACGGTCACTTTCTTAATATTTGGCGCTTCCCCGTAATAATCCGGATTTGCCTCAAAAATCACCTGCTGCCCCCGATCCCACTGCTTCATGATATAACGCCCGGAGCCGATGGGATTCTGACCATAATTTTCATCATAGGCATGTTCCGGCACGATTCCCACGATCGCCATGGTATAGGGCCAGATGGAAAATGGCGTGTTCATGTGAAACAACACGGTAGTATCATCCACCGCCTCCGCATGATCCAACATAGTAAAATCATTCACCGTGCTTTTCTCCTTCACATTATTATAGGTAAACGCCACATCCCGAGCTGTCAGAGGCTCTCCGTCTGTAAACTTCACGTCATCCCGGATCGTCACTGTCCAGGTAAGACCGTCCTCACTGCATGTGTAATCCGTTGCCAGATCATTTTCAATGCCAAGATCTGTGGTAGTTCTGGTCAGGGTACTTTGGATCAGCGGTTCGTGCACATGCTCTCCGGCTCCCCATCCGTATGCTGGATCAAAACCGGCTTCCGGCTCTGAGGTGGTCGGCATGGTGACGATTACAGAATCTGATATCTGCTCTGTCTCCTCTGCCACTTCTGACGCTCCACAGCCTGCCAACAGGAAAGCTGCAAACACACAACTACAAACCAATCCTGCCATTCTTTTCTTCATGCTTCTTCCTCCTCACTCCAAATCATGCTTCATCTGTTTTTTTCTCTTACTATACCAATCGGTTTTTGCTCTCACAAGCCGGGGTGGGGGTTAGAAGCATTCCAAAAAATGTCAGGGTAAAAAACGAAAAAAAGCCCCGAACCTATAAGTCCGAGACCTCTCCTGTTTTGAGATTTTGGGTACAGGCACACTTATTTTCTCATTTGACAAAAGACTTGATCGCCTCACCAAACTCCTCTATTTTTTTCATATCGCCCTCTTCTATGGCATCTACGATACAGTGGTTCAGATGATCCATCAGAATAATTTTTCCTGCATTGTTGATGGCAGAACGGACTGCCGAAAGCTGTATCAGAATCTGAGCACAATCTTCCCCATGATCCACCATCTCTTTCACTTTTTCCAGATGCCCGATGGCTCTTGCAAGACGGTTTGACACCGCTTTTGCGTTTGGATGCTCATGGGTATGCGTATGTTCCTGCCCGTTATGCTCGTGGATGTGGGTTGCTTTATTTTCATGGATATGTATGTTTTCCATCCTGTTCATCCCCTTGTTCACCGATTTTTCCAAATGATATCCTACCGCTCACCGGCAGCATCTATGAAACGAAGAAATGCATCTGCCTGAGCTCTTAACGCATCCTTCACCTCCTGCGAAAGCTGCATCCTTCCATCCACTACCTGAGGATCGCTGATGCCGATCACATGGTCCGACATAATCTCCATATGTATCTTTTTAAGAAGATCATACATTTTCTCAAACGCTTTCGTTCCGCCGGATGACCCGGTTACACTGCTGTAGGTAACCGGTTTTCCCGAAGAGATCGCCGTTGTTCTGGGCGCTCCCTTGGCGATCGGTCTGGATATCCAGTCCAGCAGATTTTTTAAGATTCCCGGATAGCTGTAATTGTACTCCGGGAAAAAGATCCAGACACCGTCTGCCGCTGCTACCGCATCACGAACCCGCTGTACCGCTTCCGGAACCGGGAACTCGATATCCGGATTCATAAAAGGTACATCCGAATAATCCAGTACAATCGACTCTGCTCTCTCCCCCAAAAATTCACCTGCCAGCTCCGATAACTGTTTGTTCAAAGACCCTTTCCTTATAGATCCGTTTACTATTAAAATTTTCTTTTTTTCCATAGCTTCTTTCCTTTCTTCAAAACAGCGTGTAATTACCACCCGGTATTATCATACCACAACAATCCTCAAACTCAAATAAACACTCTCAATCACTCTGTAATTTTCTCCAAAAGATTTTTGTACTGCACCAGTGTCACGTTTTCCATATTACCGGCAGCTTCCACACAACCCTTTGTGAATCCGTTTTTCGCAAATAAATACAAATGCACTTTACTATAATGGAATATCTTACTTCGTCTTATCAGTGTTTCTAAAACACCTGCATCTACCTTTTCGTTTGTCCATTTGCACTCGCCAAACAATGCAGTATCTTTATCCTGCTCGCCCATAATGTCTATCTCTGTCTGACTACGGGTAGATGGATCAGTCCCCCACCAACGCCCCAGTTCTTTAAACTGCACAGGAGATTCATCGCTTAGTAACAGCTTCCAAAGATACTGCTTACATATCTCCTCAAATACTTTCTCCATATAATCTGACAGATATGGTTCAATTCGCTTATAAGCTAAGTCAACAGCTCCACGTCCAATAATTGAATTATTATCCGGCACAAACCGATACCAAAATCGAAACATATTATCATCAATAACGTAAATTGATTTTCGAGATTCCTTTTCCCCATAAGGTGTTTCCCTTCGAACCAATCCCAATGCCATCAGGTTTTTCAAATAAGTAGCGCAAACACTGGTATCTTCACCGACCTTTGCAGAGATTTCCGCCATACGGGAAGCACCGGTTGCAATGGCAGTAATAATGGCATTATAAAGCGCAGGTTCCCGTACCTCTTGCTTCAATAAATTTTCAGGTTCTTCAAAAAGCGAAGATGTTGGGTTCAGAAATGTGTTCTTAATGTTATCTTCAACGCTCATTCTATCATCCATTTGCAGCAAATACTGGGGTGTTCCTCCCACCATACCGTAGATCATAGCTTTATCTTCGCCGGAAAAATTTTTGAAATAGCGGCAAGTATCCGCAAAATCAAAGGGCAATATTTTCATCTGCGCTGTCCGCCTGCCATAAAGCGGCGCTTTATATGCCAGTACGTGATCCTCCATATAAGACATCGAAGATCC
>CAYRZL010000127.1:0-5748 GCA_964428795.1 uncultured Lachnospiraceae bacterium
AAATTCAATCGTAACCTTAAACAAATCGCCATCCAAATACAAATCAAAGGTACCTTTCTGCATCAATGTCAGGTTTCTTGCAATCTCCAATCCCAGACCGCTTCCCTCCGTGGTTCTGGAAAGATCACCTCTCACAAACCGTTCCATCAATTCTTCCGCACTGATATTCAGCGGATATTCCGACATGTTTTTCATGGAGAAGGTTACTTTATCACCCTGAACCTCTCCGGCCACATAAACCCGGGATCCGGGCATCGCATATTTTGCAGCGTTATTATACAGATTTTCAATAACCCGGCACATCCGCCGTCCATCCGCCAGAATCGTCATCGGCACTTCAGGAAGCTCCAGCACAGAGGTTAATTGCCGCTTCTCAAACTTCTCCTCAAACTCGCCGCTGATCTGTTTTATCAACTGTTTCAGATCAATCCGCTCCATCTCCAAAGTAATATTTCCAGAACTGATCTTGGACGCCTCCACCAGATCCTCTGTCAGCTGTTTTAAACGCTGGGACTTTCGATCCAACACATCAATATATCCCGACATCTTCTCATCCTGAACATCTTCGCGCTTCAACAGATCCACATAGTTGATAATGGATGTGAGAGGCGTTTTGATATCATGAGACACGTTGGTGATCAGATCCGTTCTGAGGCGCTCACTTTTCATCTGCTCCTGAATGGCGTTCTGCATACCCTCCCGGACATTGTTCATCCGCTCCGCCATATGCCTGTCATCACTGACCATATTTGTCGTATCGATCTGATACTCCAGATTTCCTCCGGCAATCTTATCGATGCCATCGATCAGACGCCGGCGCGCGATCATAACGCGAAGCAGGAATAAATAAATTGCTATGTTCAATATAATCATCAAAAAGATTCCAAAGCCATACGCCATAGCTGCCGCGGTAACACCTAAAATAATCAGCTCTATCACAAAGATAATCAGAAAAACTATGGTCAGCTTCTGAGTGATCCTGCGATTCTCATATGCCTTTCCGACCTTATTCCGGATTCCTCTCACAAGCAGTACACACAGTCCATTGGTCTTCCAGCTTCCTGTCTTTCCCTTCGCCAGCAGCGGGAAAAGAATCACATCCACAAGAACTGCCAGTCCTACCGCCCATATACCTGCAGTCAGAACAAGCTCCATATAGCCCAGCACAAGCTCCACGTCACAGGCTACCACCAAAGCACATGTGATTATGATTAACACGATATCTATAACAATCAACACCTCGATGGGAACCTTTTGCACCGGTCTTTCAACCTCAATATATGCACCGGTCTCATCCTGCACATAACGTCTGCGCCCCATCCACATACAGAAGAGAACCGTAGTGAGAATGCATCCGATTACAGATACGACAAGCAGCACCGGAAAGAGCTTTGCCAGTTTTGTCATGGGCATATACACCTGCGACTGCTGCGCAATAACATCCTCATATGGAAGGGTCGTATCTAAAAGTACCAGAACATTTTCCGTATCCGATGTATAACATTCTCCGTCGCGTCCCAGACGTTTGGACAGATTTCTGCTGAAAGCGCTGTCTCCCATGAGTGCGTTGGTACGTCCGCCATCACGCCACTGATAGGTGTACATAGCGTTCTTCTGTTCCCCGGTCAGACTGTTCACCACCAACTGATAGTTTAATTCCTTCCATTCATCCACGTTCGTATAAATCCTGTCATTTTCCAGATCCTGCACATAATACAGCGTATTCATACTGTTGCGGTTTTCACGTTGGACATCAATGGCTCCACTGCTCACTTCCTCCCGAATCTCTCCCACGGCAAGCTCTGCATCCCGAAGCTGGGCATATAATTCCATCAAAGATATCTCATCCGGATTTTTCAGCGCATAATCTGCCAGACGCTCTCCGCTTTCCGGCAGCTCTATCTCCACCTCGTCAGCGTGATAATACATATAGATAAATTCATCCGAATATGTGTATTTCAGCAGTTCCGGCTGTTCCATGCCTTCCAGCATCTCCTGAAAAGATTCCCTTTCCTCCAGCATGGCGTCTGTATTCCACATTTCTTCGTCCTCATGTTCCATTTCATACAACGTACTGACTGAGTTTTCTTCCAGATCATACAGCCAGGCGCTCAGCTGCACACTATCATATATATGAGAAAGCTGCTTTAACGTATATGTGGTGGACGGATCCTTTTCCTTACAGGAGATTCCCTGATCCAGCTTTGTAATGTCAATCGTCTGATTCAGATTCAGCTCACCGTCCGCCATAAACTGCTCTTCATACTGCTGACTGTAAAGGGCATTATAAAACTGATTATAGGACTTCTCGAGACAATCCTCCGTATCCAGATATACATCTGCGCTTACATTTTTTTTAAATACATCATTTTCCAAACAATAGATCAGACCCATTCCGGTTACCCCCACCGCAGCCGCGCACACGAGCTGCAATATAACCAGAATCACCCGTTTCGGCAAAGAAACTTCTTTCTTTTTTTTACTCTTATCCATGACATACTCCTTCCTGCTTTTTAAGAACGAATATCCTCCATCTTATATCCGATTCCCCACACCACCTTCAGATAATGGGGCTCTTTGGGATTGATTTCAATTTTTTCCCGGATATGTCTGATATGCACTGCCACCGTATTGTCCGCATTGATGGGTGCCTCGTTCCAGATTTGCTCATAAATCTGTTCAATGGAAAAAACGCGACCTTTGTTTTTTGTCAGAAACAACAAGATATTGTATTGGATCGGCGTCAGCTTCTGCACTTCCTCCCCGTCCACCGTAACGGTCTTTGTATCATCATTGATGACCAGTCCTCCGGTCTGGTAAATGCTCTGCTTTTCTACCTGCTGCATATTGCCGAGCTGTGTATATCTGCGCAGCTGAGATTTTACTCTGGCGATCAGCTCCAGAGAGTTAAACGGTTTTGTAATATAGTCATCTGCCCCGACGTTTAAACCGAAAATTTTATCATTATCCTCTGTTTTTGCGGATAAAATAATAATCGGAATATTATGCTGCTCTCTGATTTTCAAAGTGGCACGAATGCCATCCATCCGCGGCATCATCACATCTATCAAAAGCAGATGCACTTCCTCTTTTTTCAGTATTTCAATCGCTTCTATACCGTCATACGCCTTTAAAACACGGTAGCCCTCAGCCACCAGATAGATCTCGATTGCATCCACAATATCTCTGTCATCATCACACACTAAAATATTCATCCTCTACCTCCCGATGCATCGTTCCTGTTCTCTTTGACCCAAATGCAAAAATACTCTGCGCGCACTGCATTTGCGCTCTGCTTTTCCCAGTATATCGCCTTTCTTCCCTGTAATCAAAGAATATCATATAAATCTTTCTAAATTCTTAAGAAAAAACGTTGATCTTGTTAACGGACGCTTATAAAAATCAAAAAACGGAACCCTTATGAAAAAGGTTCCGCTTCTGCATCATGCTTTTTTATGATGTTTTTCGTAATATTTAAATCCAACCATCTGCAAAATCACACACACGAGTGTCAATACAAACAGGAAAATAAATCCGTGGATGGTTCCCGTCATGGTCTTTGCCTCATAGGAGACATTTGCCGCCGAGTTCTGGGAAAACGCAACACATGCCGCACAGACACTTGTTCCAACAGCACCTGCAAACTGCATCAACGTATTAAAAGATGTGTTTCCATATGATTTTAATTCCATCGGCAGGCGCATCATTCCGATCGTCATGGTGTTTCCGAATGCAATACCACAGCCAAGTCCGAATATGATGTAAAATCCAATGATCAGTCCGCTTGACAGTATAGAGCCGAACACCATAAAGAGAAAAATACCTGCCGCCATCATGATCGTTCCCGTCATAATCGGGAGCTTTGCCCCGATTTTATCCAGCACCGCACCGCTGAAGGGACCGATCATCGCATTGCATCCCGCTCCCGGCAAAAGCATCAATCCGGCAAACATGGAGGATACTGCCAGAACAATCTGTGAGAAATTAGGAAGCAGAAACGCCGCCCCCAGCATGATCGCATTGATAAGAAAGAAACAAACCAGATGACAATCAAAGGGGATATTTTTAAATGCATCAATGCAAATCAATGGATGGTCACTCTTTGTACAATGTTTTACAAAAAAGACCAGTGCCGCAATACCAACCGCAAAAAATACAATTTCTAAAACAGGATTGGTCACGATGGAGCCAATATTTGCGAATCCGAATACCAGGCAGAAGAATGTCAGCATGATCAGCAGAATACCCGGCATATCCATCGGCACCTTTTCCGGTTGATGGATTTCGCGTATTGTGACAATGCCCAAAACCAGTGTAAATATCAATACTGGAATCAAAATGATAAAAATACTTCTCCAGCCAAGCGTGGATGTAATCACGCCGCCATATGTAGGGCCAAGTGCCGGTGCCGCCGCAGATACAAGTGCACCAAATCCGATATATGTACCTGTTTTCTCAAAAGGAACCTGCTCCAAAATGATACAAAATGCGATTGGAACGCCCACACCTGTTCCGACGCCCTGGACCAGTCTTGCAAAAAGCAAAACGGAAAAGCCCGGAGCGATAATCGCCAAAATCGTTCCTGCCATAAAACATATCGTACTGAAAATAAACAAAGATTTTAAATGAAACCTTCTCTGTAAAAAGGAGGACAGTGGTGTGATCATTGCAACAACCAGAAGATTTCCGGTGGTCAGCCACTGCACAGCCTTTGTTGTCACGCCAAAATCTGCCATGATCGTCGGAAAGGCAACATTTACAGCAGTTTCGATCAGAAGACCGCAAAAGGATACCAAACATGCCGCCACAACGGATAAGGTCAGGCGCAATGGAATTTTTGTCTGTGTATTATTCATGTTTTGATGCCTCCATTTTTCTGTCGTATTCTCTGCATGCATGAACAATCTGACTGACACAGCCCTCAATGCCAAACATTGCGGAGTTCAACATCATGTCGTAGTTGGTACGCTCGCCCCAATCCTCATCATAAAAGTTTTTGCTGTACAGATTTCGTTCCCTGTCCGAACGTCGTATCAGCGTCAACGCCTCATTTTCATCTACGCCATAATTTTTTACCGCATATTCCACACGACTCTTTTCATCTGAGTAAATGAAAACCTGCAAAGCCCTGATCCGCTCATTTAAAATAAAATTTGCCGACCTTCCGATGATCACACAGGGCCCCTCTGACAGCTTTTGCTGTATGATCTCTTTTTCTGTCTCATGAATTTTCGTGATGTAATTGTGAGCAGGGTCCACACCCATGGCAATATTGAACAGAAAGCTGCTTGTAACTCTCTGTTCCGCACTGCGGATCAGGTTTTCATCCAGCCCGGTTTTTGCCATTGTCTCACGAATAATGTAAGTATCATAAAACGGAATACCCAGTTCTTCTGCTACCCGTCTTCCAATGGTACGCCCTCCGCTGGCATATTCTCTGCTGATTGTAATAATTTTTTGTTCCATAAACAGACCTCCCTTTTTGTGTAACTTTCACATTTTTACAAAAAAGATCATTTTTGTCAAAAAGTAAAATTTATCGGTTTTATGAATTTCTTTTCTGGAATCAGACAAATCCTTGATAAAATTGCTTCATACAGGCAGAGATTCAGATAGGTAATTTATTCTATATGCTTCAGTGATATAAGACAGAAATGATTGTTTAAATTTCAAAAAGATACTACAATCGGGTAGGCGTTATACCAAAACGATAGCAAGTCTATTCAGGGAACTTGACTGTTATATTCC
>CAYRZL010000128.1:0-4195 GCA_964428795.1 uncultured Lachnospiraceae bacterium
ACAGCCAAATCTGCCGCTGCAGGATGATCTTCTGGATATTTCCATCACCAGTTTCCGTAAAAAAGAGAGAGACGTTCTGGAGTATGTGACAGAACCCTGCCGGATTGATATGAATCGGATTCTGACAACTGATGAATTGAGGGAGATTTATGCAAGGTCAGAGGATTTGGCTCCGGTAATGGAAGGGATTCTCACCGGATATGAAAAAAAGAAAATTCTGTTGGGAAAATTTCAGGCAGGGGAGAAATGGTAATATTATTTTAAATCTGATTTTTTCCTTAAATCTAAAATTCAAGGCTTGCAGGATAACTATTTACATAGTACTATGTGTATAGTTTGGAGTAAAGGGGACCGGCAGAATGAATGAAACAAAGCGTTTTGGAATCAGCGCCGATTTTTTGAAAATACTTGCCCTGGTGACAATGGCGATTGATCATTTTGGCGCTATTGTACTGGAACAGGGAGTGCTTAAAAATGATTTCAATGTTATGATCGGAAATATCAGTGTGTATACGTTGGATATGATTCTACGTGAGATCGGGCGTCTGGCGTTTCCGATTTTCTGTTTTCTGATCGTGGAGGGATTTATACATACCAGTTGTCGGAAAAATTATGCGATCCGGCTGTTTTTGTTTGCATTTATATCGGAGATTCCGTTTGATCTGGCATTTAATCGTCAGTTTACGGATATGAGTTACCAGAATGTATTTTTTACACTCGGTATCGGACTTATGACCATCTGGTGCTGTACCTATTTTGAAAAATTTGATGTAAACTGGAAGAAATATCTGGGATTTGCGGGATGTCTGGCATTCGGAATGTTTGTGGCGTGGATCGTTCATACAGATTATAGTTTTTCGGGAGTTGTGTTAATCACCATGCTGTATCTGCTGCGCGGTCTGCCTTCTGTGATGCGGTATCTGCTCAGCTATGCATGTTTTATGGTAATGATGTTCCTAAACGGAGGCATCTGGTCGGCGCAGGTGGAAGCTATCTGTATAGTTTCCTTCTTCCTTCTTCTGGGTTACAACGGCGTGCGGAGGATGAAGATCAATAAATTCGTATTTTATATTTTCTACCCGGCGCATATCGGGATATTTGCATTAATCTCCTGGTTTGTGATACATGCATAAGCCGGATGAGAGAAAATAATTAAGAGAAAACAAATAAGGGAAAATAATCAAAAGAAAAGTATTGAAAGTGACAGTGAGATAAAGTGGCGAATGGTCGAAAAAAAAGAAGTAAAATGAAAAGAAGTATCCGTAAGTGGAATCTCCTGGTCGCTGTTTTGCTGATCGTTATCATCATATTGGCGGCATTCCTGGTGATCAATATTGCGCGCAGCAAAGTCTCGTCCCTGAGATGGACAGACCGGCAGGCGCAGGAACAGTCAGAGCAGGAAGAAAAAACAGAGCAGTCACAGGCGCAGCCTGAGCCCGCAGGAGAGCCCTATTATGACGTACAGCTTCTGACTGTCAATGAATACTCCAGACCCGGCATTGCAAGAGATGAGGTCAATGATATTGTGGTGCATTATACGGCCAATCCGGGAAGCAGCGCGCAGGCGAACCGGGATTATTTTGAGAATCTGAAGGACAGCCATACCACAAAAGCGAGTGCGCATTTTATTATTGGAATTGACGGAGAACTGATCCAGTGCATTCCCACGGGAGAGATCGCCTATGCGTGTTCCGAAAGAAACAGTGATACGGTATCTATTGAGTGCTGCTATAAAAATGAGGATGGCTCTTTTGAACAGGCTACTTATGACAAATTGGTTCAGACCGTTGCATGGTTATGTGATAAATTTGATCTGACCTATGAAAATGTGATTCGTCATTATGACGTAAACGGAAAAGACTGCCCAAAGTATTATGTGGAGCATGAGGATGCGTGGCAGGACTTTTTGCAGGATGTGAAAGAGTATCAGGAGAAATATTTTTAAACAGATACGATTGATTGGGGAGGGATGAATAGCGAGTATGAAGCAGCTCATAGAACAAATACAGCAAAATAAGGATAGACGAGTATCCCTTATTACCCTGCGCCGGAACTTAAAAACGACGGAGGGAAGACTTTGTTTTCAGAAGCTGACACATGGAGATTACACTTTTTTGATGAGGTGTCTGGCGGATGAGGATGCAAAGGTCAGAAAAAATGCAGCTCTTATCCTTGGCGAGCTTCACTGCCAGGATGCTTTGGATGTATTGATGGACGCGTATGAGGCGGAGAAGCAGCTCTTTGTAAAGGCTGATTATGTGAAAGCGATGGGGATGTTAGAGTGCAGTGCATATTTATCCCTGTTCCGTGAAAGATTGCAGCAGTTGGAGGAGCTGCAGCCGGCGGAAAACGAAAAAAAGCATATTCAGGCGGAGATCAGGGAAATCAGGGAGCTTTTATTGAAGCACGAAGGTGTGAAACGGCATACCTTTTGCGGATACAATCGTCTCAGCGATATGATTTTAATGACAGACCGCGGCATGGGAGAATTGACTGCGAAGCAGATACGAAACGGAAAAGTGAAGATTCTGACAGCGGGAGTTCGGGTGCAGACGGCAGATCTGGATGAGATTTTGAAGATTCGAACCTGGCGGGAAATACTCTTTCCCATACATGTGCATCCCTCCGGGGTCTCCTGCGCTGACGGTTCGGGAAAGAAACAATCGCTGTTGTCCGGAGATGCCGGTCAGATTGCAAAAGGTCTGGAACAGACGGATCTGCTTACACTTATGACAGAGCTTCACAGTGAGCCGGGACCGTTTTACTTCCGCCTTGGCATCGCAGACGGACAGCCTTTAGATCAGCGCAGCGCGTTCGCTAAAAAGCTTGCCGTATCCATCGAGAACGTTTTTCGAGGACAGATGCTCAATTCCACCTCACATTATGAGGCGGAGCTGCGATTGCTGCAAAACAAGAAGGGCGGCTATATCCCGTATCTGAAGCTCTATACCATACCGGATCATCGTTTTGCATACCGGCGTTATCATGTGGCGGCGTCCATGCGCCCTGATCTGGCGGCGGAGCTGATGGAGCTGGCAAGACCTTATATGAGGGAGCACGCCCGTATTCTGGATCCGTTTTGCGGCGTGGGCACGCTGCTTGTGGAACGAAATTATATGCTCTCCGCCAGGGTCAGCTATGGTATTGATTTGTTTGGAAAAGCCATAGAAAAGGCGAGAGCAAACGCGGTGATCGCGGGGATGAATATAAATTATGTAAACCGGGATTACTTTACATTCCGCCATGCGCTTGCCTTTGACGAGATCATCACGGATATGCCCGCATCCGCCGGAGAATATCAGAATCTGGACGATCTGTATGGAAGATTTTTTGATAAGTCAGCACAAGCGCTGGGAGAGCACGGACGCATCTTCCTGTATTCCGGTGAGATGGGGCTGGTAAAGAAGCATCTTCGGATAAACGGTGGATATCGGCTGCTGCAGGAGTTTGTGATTTCTGAAAAAAGTAAGACGTATTTTTTTATCCTTGAGAAAAAATAGACGCAGTTCTTAACTGATAAAATAAATCAAGTCACAATAAGGGGGGAAAATTGTGATTGAAGTGTGTTATTTACAGCAGATTGCGAAGCTGATGAATGTTTCGATCTGTGTGTATCATGAAAAATCAGAGGAAATAACGCCATGCCATCCTGTGGGGTGGCAAAAACTGTCAAAAGAGCAGGCGGATCTGCTCGGGGAAACATTTCATTTTTGGAAGGCAGATCATCCGGTCATAGATACATTGGGAAAGAATTTGATCACAGGAGAGATATGGAATCCTAAATGCCCGGATGAATGGATTTTGTTCGGTCCGGTAAGCCTGGATACCATCGATGCAGAGTGGTTGAAACATAAGTGTAAAAGAGACAGGGAATTGACACAGATCGGTCTTAGTTATACAGCATGTTCTTTGGATATCTTTGTTTCGGGAATTCTTCTTGTATTTGGCTTAGTGGCAGGTAAAACACTTTCCGAAAAGCAGTTTTGGGAAAAAAATGAAGCGAAGTTGGAAAAAATAAAGCGGATGGAGGTAACGTTGGCACGCGATATTTTTTCCAGACAGGAGAATTATACTTTACATAACCCATACGAGCAGGAGCGAAGAGAACTGGAAGCTATCAGGCAGGGGGATATCAAAGCGCTGGAGCAGAGTCTCAAAGAGGATTATGATGGGAAAATAGGAATTCTTGCAAAGG
>CAYRZL010000128.1:4295-5674 GCA_964428795.1 uncultured Lachnospiraceae bacterium
GTGGAAAAATCTTTTTCCATGGCAGACAGTTTTAGCCAGCAGGTGGAGGAGCTGGGGAGTGTACTGGAAGTTGAGATGTTCAAGCGCAGGATGAAATATATATATGCGCAGACAGTAAGCGATGAACGGGAGGATGAAGGGAGTGAAGATAAAAACCCTCTGATCGCCGGGGTGAAGGATTATATTTTCAGTCATCTGCATGGCGCCATACAGATTTCGGACATTGCAAAGAGCCTTCATGTGAACGCGGACTATCTGTCACATCTGTTCCGGAAATCGGAGCATATTACGATCAAAAGATATATATTGAAAGAAAAAATACGCAGAGCCCAGAATCTGCTCCGGTATTCTGATTACCGGATTCAGGACATTGCATTTTATCTCGGATTCAGTTCTCAGAGCCATTTCACAAAGATATTTTCGGAAATTACAGGTATGAATCCCAATGAATATCGAAAGCAGTTTAATGACCGGGAAAAGTGGGATACAATATGAAAAGCTATTTCGCAACAGTTTCTAAGAAATATACAAAGCAGTCAAGAAATATGATATATCTTGGCTGCTTTTAAATTTATAATAATTTATGTAGTATATCCAAAAGGAATGAGTCTGTCCTGCAGGGAGAAGGTTGCGCGATAGCGGGGCAGATTCAGATGAAAAGGAGAGAAAACTATGAGAAGAGTAAAGAAATGGATAAGTCTTCTTGCGGCAGTTTCCATAGGTATCTCCGGTTTCTCGTTCAGCGGACTTCAGTCAGAAGTTCAGGCGGCGGAAGATACGGCAGAAACGGTAGATGCGGTGGTAAGACTGAAACCGCAGGAAGCGTCTCCGTTTAATGACACAAACGAAGACGGATTAGGAGAGTTTGAGGGATGGGGAACCTCGCTTTGCTGGTGGGCGAACAGAATCGGAGGTAATTCTAAGCTGACCGAACAAGCGGCGGATCTCTTTTTCGGCGATGAAGGCCTTGATATGAACATCGGCCGCTATAATGTGGGCGGCGGCGATTGCGTCGGAGATCTCTCGGAGTATATTGTGCCGAAAAATGAGAAGGCGCAGTTTTATGATCTTGAAACGGAGGGGTATACTCCCACATACAGCGGATCAAGTATGGCAGTCAGCGAAAATTCCAAAATGAAGGATCTGACATGGACTGCGTCCGACGCGGATTTCGGGATCACAAAAGGAACAAAGGTTGGGACGTTCAAACAGATCGGCTGGATCAACAAATTAGACGATACAGCTGGAACAGGGGATAACCTGCATTACACGGTAAATGTGCAGGACGCAGGCAGCTATACGGTTAAACTGCTGATGACACTGACCGGTTCAAATGATCGCGACGTGGCGATTCGTACAAACGAAGGTACCGATGGGGC
>CAYRZL010000129.1:0-2715 GCA_964428795.1 uncultured Lachnospiraceae bacterium
GGATCATCTGAAATCATCAGCGCACCATAAAAGACCGATTGCCATACTGTTTGCCGTTCCGAAATGTTCCCATTATCCTGATAAATCTGTACCGTTTCATAGGAAATTAACACACAGCCGAGCATTACCGCAAGGATATAAGGAATCAGCCCCTTCAACGGCAAGGGCCTGTGATACAGGGCGAAAACAATCACCAAAAGCAATACAACCGGCAGAGCCACCAGCATCTGAGCCTTTGCGCAGGTCAGAAATCTGGCACAGAATATAAGCACAAAAACATAGAACCAGCCTTTCCCTTCCTGTAAAACAGAAAGATGGACACAGCAGGCCGCAACCAGGAAAACTCCGACAAAAATGCAGCTTTCGCCAAAAAGAGAATTGAGCCAGACAATATAGCTTTCACAAAGAAATGCCACGCACAGACCAACTCCCAGTGGTAATGTATATTTTCCCAGTATCCCATATAAGTCCCGTACAATTGATCCAATACAAAGAATCAGGATTAGATTTAACAGAATACTGAGGTACCACGTGTTAAAAGGCTGTCCGAGAAGCCCGCAAATTCCTCTGATGATCGCGGCGGGATATACCAGGCTGTACTTAGGATTCAAAAAGGTAAGAGACGTCCAGTCGAACCCGGACCGATATGCATAGGTTTCTATGACCCTGCGGCCCAGCTGTGCGTCCGTATCATAGTAAATATTTCCTTCCCATATGATACCAAGATGCTCCATCATACGTCCGAAATCGCCATTATTCACACAGCCCGCTCTTGGCTCAACAAATTGGATAAAACCACTCATGAGAAGAGCAAGAGCCAAAACTGCCGCTACTGTATTTCGCTTGTCAGAAGCAATGCATAGATACGCTTTTTTCAAAGAAGAAATCCACCGTGGCTGCTTTACGCTCCGCTGCGATAATGCCTGCCATTCATTCTCCCCCTTTGTTATACATAACTCCTTCTGAGTTTTTACAAACCAGACAGACGCCGATTCAGCAGCCCTACCGACTGCCATAAGTAACAGACTGCCCGCAAATACAAAACCAAATACGGCGAATAGCCTCGCAAGATCCAGAGAATCCTTTCCCATACACATTACATGAAGCGGTACATAGAACCAGATTCCGGCAAACCACAGCCACAGGCATACACCGCAAAGAACCGGAAACCACAGTTCCTTTTTCTTTCTCTGCAGGAAGAAAATCACAGACACAGTCAACAGTGTCAACAGGATAAAAAGCACGTTCATTCCACTGTAATTTTCCGGGAAAAAGATATGTAGAAGCATATCTGCTGCCGCCCATACCCTGGTTTTCTTTTCTTCGTCACTGTTTCTTGATCCAACGTCCAGAATCCGCTCATTTTCAAAGCTATTAAATTGTTCGCTCTGCCCCATCACCGTTGCAAGAAGCCTGGAGGGATGCTTCAGGTACCAGCTTCTGATCGCAGACAAATTTAGCTGATCGAATAAAAGTTCCGCTTCCTCCTCATCCCTCGGATTATGTACATAATTTTCCGCATTCTCATAATAAGACCTTCCGATATCCGCCGCATAGCTTTCGTCCAGCCCAAATTCTTCCAGATCCTTCACCGGATCCTCTGAATTCTCCAGAAAACCCTGAAACGCGGCATGGTATGCGGATGCGTTTGATTGAATATCCGGGCTGTCCCCGAAATACGCAAGGGATGAATAACAGGAACCAAGTACAACCACTCCCGCAACAATTATCGTTATGCCTCTGTGGGGATAATCTGCCCGGCGGCGCCATAAAATTACTGCCGTCATTACGATCACAAAAGGAATCCATACACACGAAATATCAGATGAATTCAGGCAGAATACCACCGATGCCAGATACAACCCAAGCGCCCGAATGCGTTCCTCCCTCGCATAAGTAAACAGGCGAAGAAGCATCGCTGTCATCAAAAGAAAGCTGACTACCACCGTCCCTGTGGTATAAAGAGAGCCGAAATATGCCGTAAAATTCCGGTCTGCAAACAGAAGAAGCAGCAGTCCGCCCGGGATCATGGCCCATTTCCCCGCCAGATAAGCGCCTGACCGAATCAGCGAATAAACGGCATATGCTAGCAGCAGCGCATAAACGACGGAAAGGTAAACAACAGAAAACCGCAATCCAAACGGCTTAGTAAAAAGCCGGATCAGGGCTATCGGGTATATAATACTGCTGCTTCCGTTCGGAGACAGTAATTTTGCGTAAGAAAACACAGCGTAATCATAGGTTTCAATCACACGGTCATAGGTGAGCGTTTCCGTACTCTGTGAATCCTCTTCCGTGTAGCCGAGACCCGCCGCCGACATCACTGTCTCATACTTTCCGGTATCCACAGTCCCCAGCCTGTCCGGGGATAAAATACCCGTTAAAAGGACAACAAAAGCGGCCAGGCCAAAAACAAGGCCCAGCACTTTTGCACTGTTATTCAGTTCTGTCCGAACGCGGTCCCTGATTTTATTCATACAACCTCTTCCTCGATTATGGTTCTTCTATACTGCCGTTCACTGTAAACTCCAGAATCATGGCCTGCGAAAAACGGAATTCCTCACCACTGGCATTTACCGCGCAGCCCAGATGCAGTGTGCCTTCATATTCCGGTGACCTGCTGTATACCGTTTCATCCACTTTTTCCCCATTGATATAAATAGTATAATCGTATTCGTTCTTGATGATCTTCAGCTCAATCTCCGGCTGCGGCGG
>CAYRZL010000129.1:2815-5658 GCA_964428795.1 uncultured Lachnospiraceae bacterium
TCTTCTCCTTCCTCCACCTGAACATTCTCACCATAATTTCCATACATAATATTGATTGTACCAGGATCCGTGCGGCGCACCAGCAGGCCATGATAATTCGATTCTTCCTCATTAAAGCAGGACAGATATACCCCAGCTCCTGAACCGGAAGCTTCTGAAAATTTTGTCAGCAGTGTCCAGGAGGATTCTGCGTCTTCATACAGGGCTAATCCTGTATCCAGGTATTTGTCATATCCATTTCCGATAAACTGCTGGTTCATTTCAAATTCTGCATCTGTATCTGCAGCCGGAGCCTGATAGGTTTCCGGCATAGGCAATTCTTCCGGTTCCCAGTTTTTAATCTCCTGTTCATCGAAAGCAGTATCATAGATCTCCAGGTTTTTCACGGTCGTATCGCTGTATCGGAAACGCTTCCCTTCCTCATTTAACTGACAGCCCAAAAGTAAAGATCCGTCGTAGGAATCTATACTGTCTAATACGATTTCTCCGGCTAACATTCCATCTGTGTAGACTTTATAATTCAGCCCATTTTTTACGATCGCCAGATTCATCACATCTGCGTATTCTCTTATTTTTAAATCCTTTGATCCACTGAATTTAACATATATGGTATTATCTTCCTTACGAACCAATAACCCACGGTAGTGGTCTGTTTCTTCACTAAAGCAGCAAAGCCAGACTTTATCTTCTGATGTGCACCTGGTGTCAATCTGAGTAAGCAAGGTATAAGATCCAAAAGGATTCTCGTACAATTTTACTCCTGTATCAAGATACTCCAAGCCGCCTCCAACAAACTGCTCTTCCATCTTGTAAACGCAATTTTCTTCCATGTCAACTTCGACATTCCAAATATGTCCTTCATCTAATCTTCTGTCTGGGAGATCATAATTTTGCTTTATGTATGTTGCCAGATAAGAAGTATATTTTTGTATCCCACTGTCCGTGAAATGCGCGGGATCTTGCCAATCAGTCTCAGTATCAAGACCAATTGTTTTATAATTATTAGTAAAATTTAAAAATGGCAATCCTCGCGATCCCGCTATTTCCGCAACTTTATTAAAACGTTTAGCTTCTGTTTCCGGAATTTCATATGGAGAAGCAACAAGCAGCAAAGGAATATTTTTTTCCTCACATAAATCAATAATTTTGATAAAATAAGTTCTGGTCTTTTCACCCAATTCCTCTGTTTCTATGACGTCAGAATAATCCATAATATGAACGGACATCACTGCATCCTTAGAAGATGGTACGCTTTGAATTCCCGTTTTTTTATTCCAAAAAAAATCTTGAAAATCTTCTATAGTCAGATCTGAATAACGATAATGATAGGCAGGCAATCCCAAAAATATACTCCATTTATATTCAGGTTCTAAGGAAACACCAACTGAGTCCCACTTTTCTTTTGATATTCGCATTCCTATCGTACTTTTTACCGCAGTTTCATAAGCGCTATATTCAATAGCTTGTGTTGCCATATGAGCGTCCATTACCACCAGTTTTGGTGTCTGATATTTCAGGCACTCCTTCAGGTAATAATAGGTATTCCATGTCGGCTGCACGCTACCCCAACAGGAATAAGCCGCAATTCCCTGCTCATCCCAGAGGATCGAGGGATCGACATTCATCCCCATATGGCTGCTCCCAAGCAGAAGTACGTCGACCGTATCCTCCGGCAGATCATAAAAATAATCCATCGGCTGCACGCCGTCTTCATATTTAAATTTTAATACACTGTTTACTAAATAAAACAGGGCCAGAAAACACCCGAGAAAGACAAATGTCTTCATTATTTTTTTCAACTTTTCTTTCATCATGCCGACCTCTCAGAACTGGAAATAAATAAACTGCGCTGCATCGTAATTCGGCCCGTAGTATCCGAAAATCAAAATAGTAAAAATAGCAATAAAATAAATCGTCCAGCGAAACCATAGATTCTGTTTTAAAATCAGCTCCCGGATTTGAATATTTCTCTCATGCATAAGATCCACCACATACAGGACTAATATTGACAATACCCCAATCCAGAAATCAATCTGAGAAAGACCCAGCGTATACAGTGTTCCATCTACGAAAATCCATGGATTGAATCCGGCGAAAATCCGTCGAATTACAGCCACAGCATCTGCCAGTGTATCTGCACGGAAAAAAACCCAGGTAAAATCCACCAACACAAATGTAATCAATACTGAAAGCAGTTTCCAGCTCACACTTTTATCACAAATGCCCAACCTGCTTTTTAACTTTTTCCGCAGATTTTTTGTCTCTGAACCAATCACCTGAAACAGGCCATTGAGCCCTCCCCATATTACGTATGTCCAGTTTGCGCCGTGCCACAGTCCGCTGGTCAGGAATACAATCATAATATTGCGGTATTTCGCCCATTTCCCCTTTCGATTTCCACCCAAAGGTATGTATAAATAATCCCGGAACCAGCTGGTCAGGGAAATGTGCCATCTCCGCCAGAAATCCGCCACAGTTACTGCCAGATAAGGCTGGCGGAAGTTCTCCATCAGCTCGAAACCAAGTACCTGCGCAGATCCGATGGCAATATTGGAGTATCCGGCAAAGTCACAGTAGATCTGAAATGCGAAAAAGATAACACCCACGATAATTTCAAAACCGGAATAATAGCTGTGATATTCAAAAACCTGATCAACCAGCACGGACAGCCGGTCCGCCACCACCACCTTCTGGAAAAACCCCCATAGCATCATCATAAGGCCTCGACAAACCCTGTCATAGTTGAACGGATGCTTTTCGTAAAACTGCTCCAGCAATCTGGAGGAACGCTCGATCGGGCCTGCGACCAGCTGAGGGAAAAAGGATACGAACACCATATATTT
>CAYRZL010000130.1:0-5618 GCA_964428795.1 uncultured Lachnospiraceae bacterium
TCGGTTACAGCCAACGCAGAAACAGGAAGCATACCTGCAACCATGGTCGCTGACACAGCGCCGGTCAGCAATCTGGTTAAAATATTTCTTCTCTTCATGTCATCCTCCTTTTCTTTTTTAATTTGTTGAGACTAATACATATTAGTTCAATCAAACAAATTATCCAAGTGCCAAACAGAGATTTTTTCTCACAAACCCCTTAATCGAAAAATATTCTCTTATGATTCTCAATAAATCCGTCAATTATTCTGCTCCAATTCTTCCAACGCTTTCAATGCGGCTGTCCTGATCGCAGTACTCGTTCTGGTAGCCCCAGTCATCACATCCCAGCTTTCCACCGTCTCTTTTGCGGCAGATGCGCCCAACAGCTTTGTGATAATTCCTGCTTTTCCCGTAGTCGCCCGTCTCATATATGCTTTATTTTGACTCTCATCATAGCTCTCATCCGGCGTCACAGTAATATTTTTGAAAATGCCATCCTGCACTTCCAGAGTCACAGTCACTCCATATTCATCCCATTCCGACTCATCTTCATCATCCTCCTGGGTACGATACACATGTTCGCTTGCACTGACCGTATAAACCTTTGATTCGGACGATCCGCTTCCCGACGGTTTTTCCGGGCTTTCCGGTTCCTTATTATCAGCTTTGTCTCCGGAATCCGATTCATTTTCCGCAACCGCCTGTTTCAACGCCTGATATACCGCCTCAATGATACCTCTGGAGCTGTAGGTGGCTCCGCTGACCGTATCTACTTCGATAGTCTGACCGCTGATGATCTTGCTGATCAATGCTTTTGCATTGTCAATATACGGTGAATCATCCTCATGGCTCAACACTTTAATGCCGGAGATTTTACCTCCTGAGATCACTACCTGCACTTTTGTGATGCCTCCGTAGCCTTCGCCCTCACCGGTGTATGTTCCGTCTTTATAGCCGGAACCGCTGATTGCCCCGGCATCTATATCCGGTGTTAAATCCAGATCATCGTCCGTGAGATATAAAATCTTTTCCTCCTCCGCATTTGTTCCCGCACTGCTGCCTCCGCTCTTCGTACCGCCGCTTGTCACTTCCGCCTGAGAAAGCGCGCTTCTGACCGCATTAATGATACCTCTGGAGCTGTAGGTGGCTCCGCTGACCGCATCCACATTGGTACTCTGGCTGCTTATGATCTTACTGATCAATGTTTTTGCATTTCCGATATAAGGCGAGTCGTCATTATGGCTGACCACTTCTATATCTGTGATCTTTCCTCCGGAAATGACCACTTTTACCTTTGTGGTACCTCCATAACCCTGACCGGTTCCATAGTAGGTTCCGTCCTTATAATCGTCTGCATCCTCCACCTTGCTGATAGTCGCGCTTCCCGAAGGTGTTTTCTTTTTCGGCGCCGCCTGATCCGTCACAGCTTCCACCTGAGAAGGATCTGTTGCCGCCTGTGCCAGCGCCTTGCGTACCGCATTCAGGATACCTTTTGAGCTGTAGGTGGCTCCGCTGACCGTATCCAGCTGGGTTGTCTGACCGCCGATGATCTGATCGATCAACGCTTTTGCATTATCTATGTAAGGAGAATCATCATGGTGACTGACGATCTCAATACTGGCTATTTTTCCGTCCGTAATGACTACCTTTACTTTTGTAATACCGCCATATCCCTGTGCCTCTCCATAATATGTTCCGTCTTTGTACGCCGCCCCATCCGAGACATCCTCATCCTCCGTCTCCGCAGGCTGAGATTCCTGCTCCGGCAATTCCAGCAGTCCCTCTGCTTCCTTTGCCGCCTCCGCTGCCTCCACCTGGGACAGCTCACTTGCAAGAGATTCAAATACCTTCGGATGATAGGTTCCAACCAGACTTGCCGCCGCTACCGCTACTACAACCGCCGGAATCAGTGCTGTACAGGAGCGTCCTTTTTTTATTTTTGTCCACAGTTTTTCTGCTGTCTCTACAATTTTCTCTTTCTTTTCCATCTCTGCCTCACCTTTTTTCATACTCAATTATTTGCGGTGTCCCGCCGGTTCCAACTTCAAGATAATCCTCCTGAATCCCCTCAGTAATATAAATCGTTCCATCCTCAGCCTCCAGAATTGCGTCAAACCCGTCTGTCCGGCAATTTTTCTCACAGTAGTCTATGGCATCCTCCGTGCCAAGCACAAACAGGGAGGTAGACAAACCATCCGCCAGCGTTCCGTCCTCACTGACAATGGTCACTGAGATCAATCCGTTATTTGCGGGATATCCGGTCTTTGGATCGATGATATGATGATATGTAACATTTCCCTCTTCAAAATACCGCTCATATCCGCCGGAGGTGATGACTGCTTTATCCGCAATGCTGATCCCTCCCACGCACTCGCCGGAATCTTCCGGGTCCTGAATCCCAACCTTCCACGGCGTTCCGTCCGTTTTATTTCCAAGCACATACACGTTTCCGCCCAGACTGATCTTGCCGGACTCAATTCCATACTCCCGGAATATCTCGATCACCCGGTCAGATGTATAACCTTTGGCAATACCTCCAAAATCGATCTCCTGAGTCCTGACACTGCCGGATGTATCTGACAGCTCCATCAATGACAGTTCCGCACCTTGCCCGTCCTCTGTTTTTATGATTTTATCGGCGCCCACCAAAGCCAGCGTCTCCTGCAGCTCGCTTTCATCCGGCACCGAGAAGTCACCCGTTGTAAATCCCCACAATTCCATTACCGGATAAATCGTAATATCAAAAGCCCCTCCGGTACTCTCATATATTTCCATCGCCCGGTCCAGCAGATACTCACTTTCCTCAGACAATTCCCCGCCGCCGTTGGCATTGATCTGTCCAATCTCACTGGCAGCATCTCCGGTAGAAAGCAGCGCGTCCAACCGCTGTATCTCCGCCACCCCGGCGCGGACCGCCTCTTCTGCCTGATCTCCATACGCTGTCAGCGTCATATAGGTATCCATGGCAAATACTTCCGCTTCCCATCCTCCGTCCTCATTCTCATAAAAATACGTGCTCTGATCTTGCGTTGACGTATTTTCTGCTTCCGCCGACGAAGCATCCGGCTGTGCTTCCTCTGATATTGATACCGTATCTTCTCCCTGAGTTCCCGTAGTTGTACTGTTCTCATTTTGACAGGCTGCAAATAACATGCACGCCAAAAGGCAGCCAATGGCTGCCATGACCTTTTTATATTTCACTTTTACATGTCCTCTTTTCTAAATGATCGTCTGAAATTCACCGTCAAACTATGCCGGGCAATACTCCGCCAGGACATTATGCAATGCCGCCGCGCTGCTGGTATGAATACGCTCGATCTTTATATTGTTCCGTTTCGCCTCAGATACCGCGTTATTTACCATTTTATGGGATACAGTATTGGTAAACAAAATCATCAAGTCCGGATCTCCGATTTTTTTCTTGAAGTTGCCTTTTTCTTTTGCAAAAACCTTTGCCTTGCATCCATACGCTTTACATATTTCCTCATATTGCGTGACCATGCGTTCATGCCCACCGATTATCACGATACTCATATACTGCTCCTTTCCGGTTAGTCTCGTTTAACTTCCATCTTAAAAAAATAGGCATCTGCCCCTTATCTTTATTTTGTGATACTTGTACCTCATAGCTATTAGTTCTAGCTAACCCAAGTTTATCATATGTATTTTTCTTTGCAATATGTAAATTGAGAAGATTTATCTGTTTCTGCATAAACGAAAAATCTTCTCAATTATTCCATTCCAGCAACCGGTTAATATACTGATCCCATAATCCATTATGTTCTTTTTCATACAGCAGACGCTGCGCCATCACCGGGTCATCCGTAATAATGTTATCCACTCCCAGCTCCAACATTCTGGTTACGGATTCCTCTTTATTCACGGTCCATACATAAACCTCTTTCCCCTGCTGATGGATATGATTCACCAGCCGCGAAGTCACCAGCATAGACTCTATGCTGAAACCATCCGCCGCCTCAAGCTCGCTCAGATTTCCGTAAGTAACAGATGCTATATAAGCAGTCTCGATATCCGGATCAAGCGCCTTCACAGCTTCCAGCGCTTCATACTTTTTGGAGGATACAACGCAGTCTCTTACAAAATGATTTTCCTGTATGATATCCGTTACCGCTTCTTCCAGGTTTGTCTCATATCCGGTGGGCTTCAGCTCAATGTTTAACCGGATCCGCCCCCGGCACAATTTTATTACTTCCTCCAGCTTCGGAATCCGTACATCGGAAAACTCCTCGGAAAACCAGCTCCCGCTGTCCAGATCTTTAATCTCATCATAAGTTACTTCCCATATATTTTTATCCACTCCTGTGATACGCTTCAAGTTGGAATCATGCATCACAACGATCTCACCATCCGCAGTCTGCTGTACATCCAGCTCAATAAAATCCGCTCCCCGGTCAATGGCTCCCTTAAAGGCAGGCATACTGTTCTCCGGGTATTCCGCCGAATATCCTCTGTGTGCTGTGATCCATACTGTATTATTCAATCCCACGTTCAGCAGCCCCTTCCGGTCTGCCAGGCTGTAAATAAAATTTACAGCCAGAAAAGCAGCCACCACAATGGCGATAATTCTCTTTCGATAACGGTATATTTTCCGATACCAGCGGGTTTCCTGCAATCTTATAGCTCCCTCCAGCTTCGGAATCGCCTTCGGAATACGCTCCTGCCGTATGGCCTTATTATGATAAAACTGGACGCTGATGCACAAAAGCACTAACGGAAGGGCGAAACAATAAAAAATGAACGCTGTTACCTCCAATAACACAGATACACCGGTCAATGTCAGGCTGCTGAAAATATCCTGATTCTGGAACACATGATTGACCTTCGACACTAAAAACGACCCAAACAGTATGATTCCGTAATAGCATCCCATGAGAATCAGATTGTATATCGCAAGCCAGACCATATCCTTCACAAAATTACCGTCCAGCAGGTTGCGGCTTTTCAATCTCGCCTGTTTAAAATTACATCCTTCCAGAGTAAAATAATGGATGCTGTATATCCAGTGAAAGGAACGGATGCCGATAAAAATCCAGAATCCCACATACACGATCAGAAGCAGCTTATGTCCGACAATATATTCCATAACAAATTCCGGCAATTGAAAATCAGCCGCATATCCCGTGATCAGCGCAAAATGTGTCACCGGAATGATGATCAGCAGATAAAAGATCATAAGCCAGTTAGATCGAAAGAACACATTTTTTGCCATCCAGAGTCCGTGCCGGATCATCGCAATAAGCGGCAGCTTCTGCTTGCGGTAGGAGGCATGATAGCAGCTGATCACACAGGTCATATCCAGCAGTGTAAAAAAAGACATTCCCAATGCAATCAGAAAGATAAACAGCCATGTAAACGGTGATAATGCAAACTGACGGAAGGTCTCATCGGTAATATATTCCAGACCTCTCACCTTCATCGCTGCCCGGAGCACTCCCAGCAGAATCATCGGGAACAGCACTTTGGAAGCGAGCTTATACAAAAGCTCAAACACAACAAGAGAACCCCAGTTGTATTTCAACAGACCAAAGCCAAAACGTATATTTCGAATGATTTTTCCCATGCGTGCTGTTCACCTCCTTGTTATGAGCACTTAGCGACCGTATTTTGGTCGCTTA
>CAYRZL010000131.1:0-5605 GCA_964428795.1 uncultured Lachnospiraceae bacterium
GCGCGGGCAATCGCTACACGCTGCTGTTGTCCACCAGAAAGCTGCATGACATTCCGACGCCAAAACGCTTGCCCTATTCCAATGCTTTCCAGAAGTTTTTCTGGATTGCCCTGCCCGCCCAGCTTGACATTTTCCACCGGGGTCAGATAATCGATCAGGTTGTAGCTTTGAAATACCAATGAAATATGGTGCTTGCGGTGTTCATTCAGGCCCCTTGCCGTAATTGTTTCACCATCGTACCGAATCTCCCCCTTGACCGGAACATCCAGTCCTGCCAACAAAGAGAGAAAAGTGGTTTTTCCCGATCCACTCGGACCTAAAATAGCATAAAGTTTCCCGCATTCAAAACCAATGTTTATATCATTCAGAATTAGTTTATCCTTTTGTGATTTATAAAAATAAGATACATTTCTTGCTTCTAAAATCATTACAATCCTCCTATTAACTAAGTTCACTTAATATTTCTCTGGGCTTTTTTTGCAAAACGGAAAGTCCTGCCGCGCCCACGGAGGCACCTACAAGCAGCGCGATACCCGTTCCACAGCTTGACATCATCTCACCGGTCACTACAACCTCCACACCAGTTACAGTTTGTTCCGATTCATCAAAATCCTTAGCTACCTTATTCGCATCTGCATTTTTTTGAAGTTCAGCCTGTTCCACTTGTTGTGCAACCAAGTAATTCGCTGCCATGTTTGATACGCCTGGTGAAGCAATGAGGGAGATAGAAAATGCAAAAGCGGCAATCAGGATCGCCTCCAGGAATAATTGTCCCAGAATACTGATTCTTTTCGTACCAAGAGAAAGCAGAATGCCAATTTCCTTGGAGCGGTTCTTTACCCAAAACAGGAAAATTAAAAACAAAATCACAAAACTGGCCGCAACAGTGACAACAATAAGCAGGCTGCTCATCTTTTCAAGATCATTAAAGTTGGAGGACATGGTGGAGATATTTCCGTTTCGATCAATTAAATCATATCGTTCCCAATCAATATCCACATCCTGCACAGCAGTTTTTACTTCATCATACCGATCTACATCCCCAACTTGAAAATAAGCATGTTCAAAGCAAGGATCGTTTTCGGAACCTTCTGCCTTTTCCGGGAAATGCAGATCAGTAAAAATCACATTTTCTGAACGCCAGGTATCTCCGCTCATAAGAGGAGACATATATTGCTGCGTCTGATAAATGCCGATAATTTCCGCTTCATAAACTGTGGACCCAGATGGGTCATGATAATCATTGAACTGCAAGCTATCCCCAACAGAAAGCCCATCCTGCGCAGCCAGTTCCTCGGAAATGACGCATACATCCATGTCATCTTCAGTAACCATGCGCCCTTCTTTTATGGTCACGTTGCCAGACAGCACGTTGGAATCAAGTTCCATGTTCAGATTTCCGATCAGAACAACCCCGCCTATATCGTTGCTCTGGTCTGTTTCAGCGTCTTCCACCCGTGAAAAATTGACCGGGTTGACCGCTGTAGTGCAGGTAGTGATGTTGTAATCGGAAATACCGTCTACTGACGCAATTTTCTCAATATCATCTATGCGCAAGGATTCAAATGAATTATCTGTCCAGATGATCCACTGTGTTCCATAGGCGGTCTCCAGCTTTTCCTGATGGACCCCATCCAAAGAACCTTCTGCGTCGTCGCCAATTTTATCAGAAATTTCAGTAAGCCGCTTGGAACGGTTTGCCTCATTGGCATCTAATCGAAGTCCTGCTCCCACTGCCTGCCTTGTCACATCCTGTGTCTGAACACTGGCATTTTGACTTGCCATACCGGAGAAGAGAAACAAACTGACGGTAAGCACGACGAAAAGCAACAAGATACTTTTCAGTGGTTTCCGAATGACTGAGCGCCATGCTCTTTGTATACTGTTCATATTTTATCCCTCCATTCTTGATAAAGTATCTCTTGGATTGGCCCGTAGTGTGGGGAAAATGGAGATTCCGATTGCTAACAACACAATGCTGCCGCCTAATAGAATCAACGTCATAAAATGCTGTCCCTGAATATGCGCATCCATCATTTCCCCAAATTCTTCATAAGAAAAAAGGAACTGCATAATCCTGCTCGAAAACAGATCAGTACAAACAGCGGCTCCAAGAGCAGAAAGCAAAAAGAGCGCAACGCTTTCTGCGATAACCTGCAACAACAGATTCCATTTTGATTCTCCCAGGCTAATGAATATGGCAAATTCCTTTTGGCGTGTTCGCATCCACATACAAAGCAGTAAGGAAACCACAATGGTCGCTGTAATCAATGTCAGGAAAAGTACCAATGTGGTAATACGGATCACCTGCTGCAAGGGAGCCTGTATTTGAGAATAGAGCGCATCTGATGTAGTCAGGTTAATTTTTTCTCCCGCAAGCAACAGGATTTCATCATAAAGAACGTCCATCTGTTCCGGTGCGGATGTGTAGACGGATACCGAGGAAAAGCCCTGTGTTCTAAATAGTGTTTCAAACAGTGAATGATCCACAAAAATCTGATTTTCAATGCGATAAGCCGACAAAATGGAATCTTCCTGTTTTCGTTCCATACCGGAAAAGAAAATACCTATAATTTCGCCGGAGGCTGATGTTCCATCCTCTGTTTCAAATTCCAATCGGTCCCCAATTTCAAGCCCATTTACCTGAGCTAAAAGGGAGTTAATCAGAATCCCTTGCGGATGATCCTCATTGATAGCTGTTCCATCAAGGAGTCGATATTTTTCTTCCGCGAATAGGCCGTCTGATTCCGTATTATCATAGGCATGCATAGTAACGGTCAAATTCTCTGGTTCGACAGATTCTTGATAGGTCACAGGAAAAAAGTTCAATGGATATGCGGTGCCACTTGCCGCCCGGTTGATGGAGGACACATCCTCAAGAGACGTGATCTGGGCAATGAGTTCCGCTGAAATACTGTTTTTACCGCTTTGGCTCTGCAGAACAACTTTGGAATTGGTTTTTTCCCGGATAGCGTTGCTGGTTGCCTGAGCTGTTTGCAGAATCATTGCAGCAGACAAAACCATTGTGCTGATCACCAGAAGGATACAGAAAAGCAGAATGCTCTTGCTTTTCTTGCGCCATAGATAGCGAAAAGCTCTTTGATCAAATCTCATATCAGTCCTCCGTGCTGCGGTAAATATAAATGTGATCCGCAATCAGATTATTTTCGCTGTCATACTCGCCATAGATAATTAAATGCGTCTGCTTTTTCACATCCTCAATCGAAGCGCTATCGTATGCTACACTTCCGCTCAAAACATTTATGTTTGAAATTTGGAAAGAACACGTCTCGTCATAAATGATATTGATCAGTTCCGATTCATCCTCATAAGCGGGAGCGGCTTCATAAGCGATATTTCCATCCTGAAAGGTTGGCGTGATTTTGCAGCCGGTGCTTGAAAACTCAGTCACGGTGCCGGTCAGGGTGCAGCCGGCAAAAAGTTGGTCGCCGTCTGCGGGGTTGCTGTCCTGCGTTGTCTCCTTTGTCTGATTGTCATTCGTCTGCTCCGAAGTTGAAAATGAAGAAGGGATGCCGCTTTGATCCTGATTTGTTTTTTGCCCACATCCGCCAAGACATCCAATTATCAACAGGGCAATTACGATAAGTGTACATTTGTTTTTCATTATGAATAACCTCCTTGTTTTTTCGCATTGATTATAAGACAGAAGTTCTCAAAAAGTCTTGGAAACGAAAAGGAGAATGTACGGCATTCTTAAAAGATTTTTAGAGAATTCAATGGTATAATATATAAATGGAAGAGGAGGTTACATCATGAGGGTTCTATTAGTGGAAGACGATGCAAATCTATCTGCAGTGATTGCAGAACAACTTCAAAAGGAAGGTTATATCACGGATTGCTGCGAAGACGGCGAAGTCGCCTTGTCTTATGCCCTTAATCCAAAATATAATTATGACATAGTTCTATTGGACAGGATGCTTCCTGTCATTGATGGGCTGACAATCTTAAAAGCAATGCGTCAAAAACAGATTTGGACTCCGGTGATCCTGATCACCGGTTTAGGACAGTTGGACGATAAAGTTGATGGCCTTGACTGTGGAGCAGATGATTATTTGGTAAAACCATTTCATATCAAGGAGTTATTTGCCAGAATGCGGGCATTGACCCGTCGCCCTGCGGACATTGTTGAAAAGAGCGTATTGTCTGCTTTCGATTTGACATTTGATCCCCAGCTTCGCAGGCTGAGCTGTCAAAGCCACTCTGTCTTGCTAACGCAAAAAGAAGCCGGTCTGCTTGCGGTACTTATGGAGAACCCGGATCAAACCCACAGCAGGGAACAGCTTCTTTGGAAAGTATGGGGCGGAACAGCAGAAGTTGAGACTGGAAATGTAGATAACTATATTTGTTTTCTTCGCAAGCGGCTTCGTGAATTGAATTGCAGAACGCAAATAAAAACCGTTTATGGCGCTGGTTATCGATTGGAGGTGGAGCCATGATTTCAAAATTGCGGCGTAAATTGATTCGGCTGTTTCTTATTTTTACAATGCTGGCCTACACAGTTTTGCTGCTGTTACTTATAGGCAATACGGTTTTAAGGGAACAGGATTCTGCGCTTGATTATACTAAGAATATTGCGGACAGCATTGTTGGACAGTTCCAGCAGGGGATCGCTTTAACGAAACAGGACTATTCTGCCTACGCCATAAAGTTTCAAACCTGGGTTTACTGGACTGATGGTCTGTCCGAACAATCGGGACCGGAATGTTTTCCAACCCCATCCTCTGATTTAATGAGCCAGATAGACGCAAAGACCAACATGAAAGAAATGGAGGAAATTGTATCGACTACGGCGACGAATGCTGATATTATCCGTACTATTTATTATTTAGATGGCAGTTCCGGTTCCGATCAATACTACGGAATCCAGGTTGTCTTTTCTTCGCAGGCAGGCAATGATCAACGCCTAATCGTCATATATCCGCGTACATCCGCATGGAATATCATTCAACAGAATTGTCGTTTATATCCGCTGATCTGGCTTATCATGCTTGTTGTCATGTATGAAATGAGCCGATTTCTGATCAAAAAAGCAATCATACCTGTGGAAGCCTCCATGAAAAGTCAAAAAGATTTTATTGCCGCTGCATCCCATGAATTAAAGGCTCCGCTGGCAGTGATACAGGCCAGCGCAGAATCATTGCAATCAGCAGAAAGTAATCCTTCCGAGCAGCACAAAAAAATGATTATTTTGGAAGAATGCGATCGAATGTCACATTTGATACAATCTCTGCTTGCACTGGCATCCAGCGATGCAGGGAATTGGAAAATGGATATCAAAGAGACAGATATGGATACCCTTTTAATTGAAACTTGGGAAACATGGCAATCCCCCTGCCGTCAAAAAGGGATAACATTAGATTTAAATTTGAAAGAAGAATGCTATCCTCAAATTCTATGTGATAAAGAGCATATCAGTCAGGTTCTGGGAATCTTGCTTGATAATGCGATCAACTATGCACCTCTCGGAACATCCATCGAATTGGGGGCTGCAGATGATGGTAAACAATTTGAATTTTATGTAATTGACCACGGTCCGGGAATTCCAGATGCGGAAAAGGGCAAAGTATTTGAGCGTTTCTATCGC
>CAYRZL010000132.1:0-5366 GCA_964428795.1 uncultured Lachnospiraceae bacterium
CACAGCCTCTCGTCAGAACAACAAACCGAAATTTGGAATATTATGAGGGGGATAGGAATAAGATTTCATAGAAGATATTTGAGGAGCCCTGATATCAAAATATGACAAAACATCGAATAAATGCCCGCAGAGTTTGTATATTTCTGCTTAGCCTCACTGCAATTCTTTTTTTGTGGGGATGCAGTGCAAAAAAAACGGAGGTGAAAAAAATCAGCGATCTGGATTTTACTGTTTTGGATGACAGTGAAATTCCGGAAGAGTTACAGACTATGATAGAAGAGCGAAAAGCAGAAGGCTTTAAACTGACCTACTCCATGGATGGATATCTGTATATTGCACAGGGATATGGGGAACAGGACACCGGCGGATACAGTGTGCAGGTGGAGGAATTATATTTGACGGATAATGCAGTATATTTTAAGAGCCAGCTTTTGGGACCGGAAAAGGGAAGCCCGGCTGCCGCAGCGGTGAGTTATCCTCAAGTGGTGGTGAAATTAGAAGAACGTCAGAAAAATGTTGTATTTCAGTAGATTCGCCGGGATTTTGCATATAGCTGTGAGGAAACAAAGCAGTTATGTATTTCAATAGAAGAGGGGAGAAAACAGGATGGAATTAGAAAAGACAGGAATACATACGACGAGAGAGAAAGGAAAAGGGCAGCTTCAGATTACTTTTGATGAGGACTATAATCTGCCGGACAACCGGCCGGACTTTGCCCAGTTGATCTTAAAACGGGGTGAGGTGCAGTCAGAGGAGGTGAAGGTCACCCGGGGACATGTGTCTATCCGAGGCAGTCTGCATTATTATGTGCTGTACCGGAGTGAGCAGGCTGAGTCAAAGGTCAGTGCGGTGGAGGGAAATCTGCCGTTCCATGAAAATCTTGCAGTGGATGAAGCGGAGGAGTTTGATCCCGCACAGGTGGATTGTTTGCTGGAGGACATATCTGTGCGCATGATCAATCAGCGAAAAATAAATATCCGTGCCATGATAGAGGTAAAAGTTTCCGTCAATGAGATTTATGATGAGCAGTTGCCGCTGGTGCCGGAGAGGGAGGAAATTCAGACTCTGAGTGAAGAGGTAGATTGCCTTCAACTGGTTTTGCAGAAAAAAGATGTCTGCCGCATGAGAGAGGAGACCCTGCTTCCGGCAAACAAACCAAATGTGAGAGATGTTTTGTGGAAGCAGGTGCAGATGCAGTCATTGGACACCAGATTGGAGACGGATCAGATTCTGGTGAAGGGCGAGGCAGTTCTTTTCCTTTTATATATAGATATAGGGGAAGAAAATCATCTGATCTGGTTTGAAACAAGGATTCCATATCAAGGGCGGATAGAATGCCTTGGATGTCAGCCTCAGATGATCGGTCAAATACAGATTCGTGTAAAAAATGCAGATATGGAAATCCGGGACGATTCGGACGGAGAACATCGTCTGATCGGCATTGACGTATCTATGGAAGCGGATATTGCGCTGTATGATGAGCAAAGGGTGAGGATGCTGAGAGATATTTATGCGTTGGACCGCGTACTGCTGCCGGAGACTACCGAGGTATGCCTCAGACAGTTAGGCATCCGCAATCAGGCAAAATGCAGGGTGACGGAGGATATTGTTTTGGAGGCGGAGCAGCCGGAGATTCTTCAGATATGCAGCAGTTTCGGCAGCGTCTATCCGGAGCAGAGCAGTTTTGTGGAGGGGGGACTGCAGGTTCAAGGGCTGCTTCACGTTCAGATTTTGTATATGACAAAGGAGGACAGTGTGCCGCTGGCGGCAGCAGAGTCAGATATACCGTTTGAGTATTTGATCGAGGTGCCCAAAATACCGCGGAATGCAGTTTACGAGCTGCAGGAAGAGCTGGAGGTTTTGTCCGTGGTGATTCAGGGCAGCCGAAATTTAGAAATTCAGGCGGTGATCGGATTTCATGCCCTTGTATTGGATGAACAGAAGAGAAACTGTATTTGTGAGCTGAAAGAGCAGCCGCTGGATATGGAAAAAATGCAGTGCGCACCTGGTATGACAATATTGCGTCTGAGAGACGGAATGGGTCTTTGGGACGTGGCAAAGGAGTATTTTACTACCGTGGACCATATCAGACAGATGAATGAATTGCAGGGAGAGCCTGAGCCGGGAGCAAAAATATTACTTATAAGGCAGACGAAATAGAGAAAAAAGATTGCGGGATTCGTGATTCTGCAATCTTTTTTCTTATTTGAACTGAAATATTTGTGAAAAATATGCAAATTTAACAAATCTGAAACATTTTTTTAATGAAAATGTGAAAAAAGTTCGTATTTGGTTGAAATGTTACGATGAAAGTGTTATACTAAATGAGGCTTTCGAGGGGGAAAGTCTACATATAGCAGAAAAAAGAACCGTATTGGATAAGGATTTTCCAGTTTTTAAGGAGTAGATATTTATGAAAAAGAGAGTTTTGGCAGCTTTTATTGCATGTGTATTATGTTTGACATCCGTACAGTTTGCGAGCGCTTCCACACTGTCCAACGCAAAAAATAAAAAAGCAAAGGCTGAAAATGAGTTGAGTGATGTAAAGAGTCAGATCAGCAATATTGAAGCAAAGCAGGCGTCTTTGCAGACGGAGATTGATTCTTTGGATTCTGAACTGGTAGATGTGCTGGTAGCTTTGGAGGTTGTTGAAGACGACCTGACAGAGAAGAAGGCGGAGCTGGAACAGGCTCAGGCGGATCTGGTCGTTGCCCAGGAGGAAGAGGCTACACAGTATGAAGCCATGAAAAAACGTATTCGGTTTATGTATGAGAATGGAAACAGTGCTACCGTGAATGCGATTTTTGAGGCAGAAAACTTTGCAGATCTGCTGAACAAAGTAGAATATATTTCAGATGTATATGATTATGATCAGAATATGCTGGTTGATTATCAGGAAGCGAAGCAGGCGGTAGAAGATCAGATTGTAGTAGTGGAAAATGAGAAGGCTGAGCTGGAAGAAGTAGAGCAGTCTTACAAGGAAGAGAAGCAGCATCTGGATAATGTGCTGGAAGAGAAAAAAGCAACTATGAGCGATTTTGATTCTCAGCTCTCACAGGCAAAAACACTGGCAGAACAGTATGCAGCCACTATTGCAGAGCAGAATAGTATTATCCGTACAGAAGAAGCAAGAATTGCAGCCGAAGAGGCAGCAGCCCGTGCGCGGGCAGCTTCCGCAGGATCTGCGTCCACAACTGTGATTTCAGGATCTGCCTCCGGAAGCAGCAGCAGTTCATCTGATAGCAGCAGCTCCGACAGCAGCAGTTCATCTGATAGTAGCAGCTCCGACAGCAGCAGTTCATCTGATAGCAGCAGTTCCTCCGACAGCTCTGATTCTTCGTCAGGAAGCAGTTCAGGATCAGGAACCGGCAGCAGTGTGGCAAGCTATGCATGTCAGTTTGTTGGAAATCCGTATGTATGGGGTGGGACAAGCCTTACAAACGGTGCGGATTGTTCCGGATTTATTCAGTCCGTATATGCACATTATGGTGTATCTCTGCCGCATTCTTCCGCAGCCCTTCGCAGTGTTGGATATGCTGTCAGCCTGTCTGACTTGCAGCCGGGTGATATCATCTGTTACAGCGGTCATGTAGCACTTTATATCGGCGGCGGCGCTATTGTACATGCAAGTAATGCAAAAGATGGTATTAAGATCAGTTCTAACTATGCATACAGATCTGTAATCTGTGCGAGAAGAATATTTTAATGACTAAGAGTGAAGGTGGGGAAAGCAATGAAAAGTTTTTTAAAACTGGTGAAAGGAATTGTAATTGTCGCGATTATCGGAGTGATTCTTTATAAAATATATCAATATTTTGTAAAAGACGATATGTATGAGACTTTTGAAGATGAGGATGAAGATTTTGATCTGGATTCCGAGGAAGTTTACGAGGGGGAAGCAGAAGAACAGCCATCCATAGTTGATAAGGTTATGAACAGCATCGTAGGCGTGGTTGATTCTGTAAGCAGTTTTCTTTCAGAAAAAATAAAGAAAGCATAATATAACAGGGTAAATAAAAGGGCTGCTGCAAAAATCTGCAGCAGCCTGTTTTTGCCCTGCTATGCTTTAGGACTTTAAACTGTTATGCTTTAGAGTTTTAAACTGTTATATACATTAAAGTAAAAAAGAGCCTGACGGCTTGGAAAGTAGAGGGAAAGAGATATGATAGCAAAAAGATTGCGTGAATCACTGGATTCTGCCATCTGTATTCGTGATATTTTTGAGGAGGGGAAAAAGCTGGCTACTATATATGGCTGGGATAATATTTTTAATTTCACCATAGGAAATCCCAGCGTGGAGCCTCCTGCTATTGTAAATGAATCTATGAAAGAGATTCTGGATCATGAGAAACCATTGGCGCTTCATGGATATCCGAGCAATGTGGGACATCAGGATGTGAGAGAACATGTGGCACATTATCTCAATGGAAAATACGGAACACACTATGATTATAACGGTATTATTATGACCAGTGGTGCAGCATCCGCCATTGCCATGATCTGTAATACATTGTTGGACAGGGACGACGAGGTGGTAACTTTTGCACCGTATTTCTGGGAGTATAAAAGTTATGTGGAGACTGTTTACGGAAAACTGGTGCCTGCCATGTGCAATATGAATACTCTGCAGCCGGATCCGGTTACTTTTGAAAATGCACTTACAGAGCGGACCCGTTTCGTTCTGATCAATACGCCGAATAATCCAACCGGAGCAGTTTATACGCGGGAATCTCTGAAAAAAATATGTGCTGTTTTGGAGAGAAAGCAGGAGGAATACGGACATCCCATCTATCTGGTATCGGATGAACCGTACCGCAAGCTGGCCTATGGTATTGAAGTTCCTTATCTGACGGATTTTTACCGCAATACGATTGTTGTTTATTCTTTCAGTAAATCGCTCTCCATACCGGGAGAGCGTATCGGATACATAGCAATGCAGGATGATGTGGATGATTATTCGGATCTGATTGCAGGTATTACTGCTTCCATGCGTTATATGGGATATGTAAACGCACCGTCTCTTCAACAGAAAATGCTGCTGAAATGTATTGATGCAACGGTTGATATCAGTATTTATGAAAAAACCAGAAATATTCTGTATGAAAATCTTACTGCCATGGGCTATGAGTGTATCCATCCGGATGGGGCATTTTATCTGTTCATGAAGGCATTGGAGGAGGATGACAGTAAGTTCTGTCAGGAGGCAAAGAAGGAACGTATTCTTATGGCGCCGGGAACCGCCTTTTACGGACCGGGTTGGGTACGCATCTCTTACTGCGTACCTGCTGAGGTGGCGGAGCGGAGTCTGCCTGCCTTCCGGAATTTAATGAACCGTTATAAAAACGGGGAAGTATAAGTATTTTTTA
>CAYRZL010000133.1:0-5279 GCA_964428795.1 uncultured Lachnospiraceae bacterium
CTTTTCGCCAATAAGATTCTTTGAAAAATATCTATCTTTCTCTGAATTATGTGATATACTTGGAACGGGATAAATAAAGGGGAATAGGATTGTATTTGAAATATGGAATAAAAAAGTAATAGTACAGATAACAGAGAGGATAATTTTAGAATGAAGAAGATTAAATTAGTCGCTTCCGACTTAGACGGGACATTACTGCCGGAGGGAACGCCCGATATCAATCCGCAATTATTCGATATAATCCGAAAATTACAGAAGAAGGGAATTACTTTTGTGGCAGCCAGCGGAAGGCAGTATGTCAGTATGATAAGTGTACTGGAGCCGGTCAAAAATGAAATTCGCTTTATTGCTGATAATGGAGCTTATGGTGTAAATGGCACAGAGGTGACAGAATGCCGGAGCTTTTCGGAAGAGCTTTTACGGGAAATTGTAGGATATGTAAGAGGTCTATCGGACGTTTTCATGCTGGTGTCTGCGCCGGACGGAGCATACACGGACAGCCGGGACACGGAATTTATGGAGTGGGTTCAAAACGGTTATCAGTTGAAGCTGCACAGAGTGGATGATGTTTTGAACATGGACAAGCCGGTGATTAAAGTGGCAATGTATGGAAAGAAGGAAGACGCAGTTTCTCTGGCGGGACCTGCGCTGCAGCGGTTTGAGGAACGTGCCACTGTAACGGCTTCCGGTGAGCATTGGGTAGACTTTATGGAATATAATGTGGATAAAGGCACTGCACTGAGAAAAATTCAGACAGAATTGGGGATTACGCCGGAGGAGACCATGGCATTTGGGGATAACAACAACGACATCGGTCTTTTGAAATGTGCAGAAAAAAGCTATGCTGTGGCAAATGCCAGACCGGATGTGAAAGAAACTGCCAGGTATGTATTGACAGATCCGGGAGCAGACGCCGTTTTGAATGTTTTAAAACAACTGCTCGAAGAGTGTAATTCTGATATCTGTTTCTGATATCTGTTTCTGATATCTGTCTATGATATCTATCTATGATATCTGTCTATGATATTAAAATATATTTTTGGATGGGAGGGTACCCAAAAGTGAAAGTAAAAGAAAGTCAATATTTAAAAGAAGTAAAACCGTTATTGAAAAAACTCCTGAGCCGGCTGCTGGAGATTTATCCCTATGCATCGATTCTGGCAACGGATGCGCTGGCATTCAATTACAGGGTGAATAAAGTCCAGACTTCTATGGCAGAGGATGAAGATTTATCCAACCGTGGATTTGTGATCAAAGTGTACGATGGACAGGCGTATGGAGAATACTCTTTCAACGCTATTTCTGAAGATTGCATGGAAGAGATCGTGGAGGCTGTTCAAAAGGTGATCACGCTGAAAGAAGCGGTAGGAGACTGCACCTTAAGCCGGTATCAGATTTTAGCGGACGAGCCATGTGTATTTGCGGAAAGCACGGAATATAAAACCGCACCGGAAGACATGGGAGATGAAGAAATTCTTTGCAGACTGACGGAATTGAAGGATAAGGGGCTGGCATTTGACGAAAAAGTAATAAATGCAACTGCCGGATTAAGCTATCAGAGATATAGTAAGTTGTTTCTTTCTGAAAATCGTGATATGGAACAGAATGTGCTCTGGACCAATGGTGTGTTGATGATCGATGTTCGGAAAGGGGAGCAGACAAAATACAGCTATCGTGGTTTTTCCAATCTGGGAGGTGTGGAATTGCTGGATTCCATGGAAGCCCATATTGCCGAAGTTGGGCAGAATGCGTTGGATCTTCTGGAAGCAGAACCGATGGTCCCGGGAGAGTATGACTGTATTTGTACGCCGCCTGTTACCGGCATGATTGCCCATGAAGCGTTCGGGCACGGAGTCGAGATGGATATGTTTGTCAAAGATCGTGCTTTGGCACAGTCTTATGTTGGCGAATGTGTGGCTGCCCCGATTTTAACTATGCACGATGGAGCGGGTATGCAGGGAAGATTAGAGACGGCCAGCTATTTCTTTGATGATGAGGGCGTGCTCTCCACAGATACGATCGTCATCAAACATGGTATTCTTCAGGCAGGAATTTCCGATGCACAGTCTGCCATGCATCTGGGAACGGTTCCTACCGGAAACGGACGCCGGGAGAGCTATAAGAGAAAAGCATATGCGCGTATGACAAATACCTGGTTTGAACCCGGAACTGATAAGCTGGAGGACATGATCGCATCCATCAAATACGGTTTTTTGCTGGACGATCCGTCCAGCGGTATGGAGGATCCGAAAAACTGGGGGATTCAGTTGATGGTAAATATTGCAAGGGAGATCAAAGACGGAAAACTTACGGGCAGGATATTTTCTCCTATCGTACTGACCGGTTATGTGCCGGATCTGCTGAAATCCATCACGATGATGTCTGAAAAGGCAGAGCTTTGCGGCTCCGGATTTTGCGGTAAGGGATACAAGGAATGGCTCAAGGTCTCCGATGGAGGCCCATGTATAAAGGCACGAATCCGATTGGGCTGATGAAAAGAGTAATTGTTCAGAAAAAAGATGGAGAAAGCTATGGTTACGTTGATTTTAAAAATATTGGAGGAAAGCCAGGTTAGAACATGGTTGATAGAGGAGAACTGCCGGGAGAGTGCGGAACTGTTTTTTATAAAGAAAAAGCTGGATATGCGACGTATTGCAGATGTAAATACCATTCGCGTGACGGTATATCGGGATTTTGAAAAGGATGGCGTGAAATGTCGCGGAAATGCTGCATTTATGGTGGAACCCTCCATGACAGAACAGGAGATTTCAGAAAAATGTAAAAGAGCATATGCGGCGGCTGCTTTTGTGCCCAACCCGTATTATGAAATTGCTGATCCGGTAAAAGAAGAGTGCGCAATTATGGAGAGTGATCTGGCAGAAATATCTTTGGAGGAGGCAGCAGGAAAAGTTGCGGCGGCTATTTATGAGGCGGATTGTGACGAGAAAAGTTATGTAAACTCCGCAGAGGTTTTTGTGGAGAGAGAAAAGGTGCATATCTTAAATTCCAGAGGCGTGGATGTGAGCTATATCAAGTATAATACCAATGGTGAGTTTGTAGGACAGTGTAAAGAACCGTTGGATGTAGAGACACACAGAAGTTTTTCTTATGACAGCCTGAACACGGAAGCTCTGACCGGGGAAGTTCGTGAGACCCTGCAGCTTACCAGGGATCGTGCACTTGCCAGCGAGGCGCCGAAAGCCGGAACCTATGATGTGATTTTATCGGGAACCTATGCAGCTACGATTTTTGAATACTATGCAGATCGCTCCAGCGGAAGTTATATCTATCAGGGGTATTCGGATTATAAGACCGGGGCGTTTGTGCAGGGGAAGAAAGAGGAGTTGGAAGGTCAGATGCTGAATCTGACTTATATACCTACGCAGCCATTCAGCAAGGAAGGAACCCCAATGAAAGAACTGCCCTGCATCGAAGATGGCGTGTTTAAAAATATTCATGGGGGAGTGCGTTTCGCCCACTATCTGAATGTCCCTGCAACTGGCGCTTATGAAAAGCTGGCGTGTGAGCCGGGACAGATGCCATTTGAGGAGATGAAAAGGAAAAAGGGCTTGTATGTGGTGAATTTTTCCGATTTCCAGATGGATGCTCTGAGCGGTTACTATGGAGGTGAGATCCGTCTGGCATATTTGAATGATGGAGAAAAAATCACTCCCGTGACAGGAGGTTCTATCAGCGGAACCATTTACGATGCACAGAAAAACTTTGTGTTCTCAAGGGAAACACAGGATATCAGCACCTTCAGAGGACCGAAGGCGCTGCTTTTGAAGAATGTCACCGTAGCCGGCATGTAGCTTGTATGAGCGTGGAATACAAAGCAATATGAAAATAAAGAAATAGCTGTCATGAATTTGGCAGCTGTTTTTTTATTATTTCTAGTGAATGTACACAAAAAATGATACTATAAACTAAAATATAAATGCAGCCAACCCGACCCTGATGGGAAACAGGTCCGGTGTTCCGCCAACGGTGGATTATGCGATTCATCGTGCGGTGGACAGACAGAATCGGTGTAATGGATATTTGGATGAGCGTATCAAAGAGACGTTTGACGGAGCAGGTCCGGATGAAAACGAAAAGATACGCTGTGAGCGGGGACAGGTAGTCAGCACCCCCGGGTATGGATTTTGTGATACGATTTTATATACTGTGGGACCAAAAAGTGATGACAGGGTATGCAAACCAAATGTATGCTCCAGTTCGCTTATTTATAATCTGGAGATGTGTTATAAAAACATTGTAGAGGAGGCTGTGAAAAATCGAAGTATTACCAAAATTGCGGTGCCCCTTATTGGAGCCGGAAATTATGAGATTGATTATGAGCTTGCTGTAAAGACAGCGATCACAACCCTTTACAATACGTTGCTGCAAATGAAGCATCAGGATTCGGAATTTTTTGAATATGTAAAGCTGGAGAAGATTTTTCTTCTGGTAATAGATTGGAGTAAATTTCAACGGGCAAAAAATATTCTGGAAACGTATAAAAAAGTATTTGATAAGGAACATCGGGTCGTATCCAGAAGCTCCACGGAGAGTATGCGCGCATTGCATAAAGAAATTAAGCTGAATGACGAGAAGCGGGTATATTGTCATTTGCATAAGCGTATACTCTCTTTTGGATACGGTGACATATTTGCTGGCACTTATCATATTTGCGGATATCCAGAGACCGTCTGCAAACACGATCCGGTCAATGTTAATGCTGGCAATCAATTATATTGAAGTTTCTGTAAATATAGCATTGCTGTATGCAGTGTTTTCAGGTATGCAGGTCGGATTTTGGGAGGCATCCATCTATGGTTTGACCGGTAATTATAGTATAGAACCTCATTCTGTCATTGTGTTGGTAAACTCCGCTGCAAAATTTTTCTTTGTAACAATGGTGTTTGGATATTTTGTAAATCATTTGCGTCAGAGAAAATTCAGGGACATGATGGGCAAAGAGGTTGAATGAGGCGCATTTTCTGTTGTATATGGAATAAACACATTTCATTTGTAAATAATAAATCTATACGAAATGAAACTCGTATGGAAGATAAGATGTAAAGGAGATGTGTGTAATGCTTCAGATATTTGTGGCTATTGGAGTAGTGTTTTCGTTATTTGCAGCTTTTGTTGTTTATTGCTGTTTATGGATGGCAGGAACTGTGGACCGAATGGATGAGATGGCGAGAAAGCGCAGAGAAGATGAAAACCGATAAGGAATCAATATAAAAAATTACAAAGGAGAAGGGCAAGTATGGATGAGTTTAAGTGGGACG
>CAYRZL010000134.1:0-1538 GCA_964428795.1 uncultured Lachnospiraceae bacterium
ATACCCGCTCAACAATGATTCCGATTTGCTGAATTTGCTTTTTCTGCAATGCCGGATTTGAAGTGACTGCGCCAGGTCAAACACCTCTCTGGAAACGATTGCTTCATGGTGATTTTCAAGCACTTTCCACTGATCTTTTGATATTGGCACTTCTCTGTCGGTTCCCGGATCGGGGACTTTGGTTTTTCCATAGACCATACAGCCGATATAATTCTTATCATTGATGATTTTTCGTATCATATCTACTGTCCACTGGAGGTTTTTGGATGCTGCCTTCCTGTTGTCCACTTTCTGCCGTTTGCTCATAGATTGAAGCGGAGTTGGTATTCCTTCTTCATTAAAAACATGGCAGATTTCCATTTTGCTATACCGCTGATTTGTCATGTCAAAAACCCGCCGTATCACGGCCGCCTCTTCCTCCACAATCAACAGTTCTTTCTTATTTTCCGGATTTCTCTGATAACCATAGGGAGCTGACCCACAGCAATATTCGCCCTGGCTTCTCTTTGTCTGCACCGATGCTTTGACTTTTGCAGACTGGTCTTTTAAATAAGCATCTGCAACCAAACCCTTAAACTGTACGTCAATTTCTGAAGCCTTTCCCCTATAATCCCGTGAATCATACCGGTCTGTAACAGAAATAAATCGGATTCCCATAAAAGGCAATATCTGCTCCAGATACGTTCCCAATTCAATATAATCTCTGGAGAAACGGGAAAAATCCTTGACCACAATAGCCTGCACCCTGTTTTCCCGGACAAGCTCCAGTATCTGCTGCATTGCAGGCCGTTCCATGCTTGCTCCGGAATAACCATCATCATAAAATTCCTGAAACGGCATGGCTGCCAGCTCAGGGATATTGGAAACATAGTCTTTAATCAGCAATCTCTGCTTTGTGATACTGTTGCTTTCTCCATCTCCATCATCTGAGCGTGACAGACGATAATAGCCAATCAACAAACGATTATCTGTCATCTTCCATCACCCCTTGAATTTAAAGCTGATTTCCAGCCGTCCATCTGCATACAGTTCAATACGCTCTATCAGCGCTTCCACCAGTTCCTGATTTAACCGTGTGGCGCCGTCCAGTTGAAGTAAACCTCTTAAAAATTTTCCTTCTTCCTTCTGGCGTTTTTGAATCATACGGATTTTCTGTTCCAGTTCTTTTCTGCGTTTTTCAAAGAACATTTCCCAGTCCTTCCGCTCTGCCTGTTTTGCCTGAAATGCTTCCAGGGACAGCTCCCCTTCCTTATACTTCGCAAAGGCTTCGGCTGTTTTACCTTTCATTTTTTTTGCATCTGTGTCCAATCGATTGATTTCATCCTGCACCTGATCCGTTACTTTTTGAAAGGCTTCTTTGCTGAGGGCAGTCATATCTTTGCTTCGTATTCCCGACAACTGCAGCTGTCTTGTAATTTCGGCGCGCACAATCGTCTGCATCTTTTCTTCCGAAATATATTTTGCTGTGCAATGCCTTTCATCCTTGTAACGGTTCGCCTGACAGAAGTATTCCACATATCCTTTTGTCCGTAATGTGG
>CAYRZL010000134.1:1638-5259 GCA_964428795.1 uncultured Lachnospiraceae bacterium
TTGTAACGGTTCGCCTGACAGAAGTATTCCACATATCCTTTTGTCCGTAATGTGGCAAGTTTTCTTCCGCATTCTCCACAGTAAAATACATTGTAAAAAGCTCTGTCATTTTCGTCCCATCCTACAGACATACGAGCTTCTTTTGCTGCCTTCAATCGCTTCTGTGCCCGATCAAATAATTCTTTGTTGATAATTGCTTCATGCGCATCCGGTGTCACAATCCAGTCCTCTTCCCCTAAAACATCACACCACTTTTCCCCTCTGGCAAATCGTGATTCATACTTGTGCTGTACCAGATCACCATAATAATTGTTTCTGTTCAAAACGGCACGAATGGAAGAATTACCCCATTCATGAAGCAGTTCTCCCTCCTGCCAATATACATGATGATAGATATTATAATCTGATACCCGATGAACACCATCTTCAAACAAACCATCAATGATTTGCTGAATTGCCATACCGTCTGCATACTGAGTAAAGATTCTTCGCACAATCTCTGCTGTATCCGGGTCAGCGACCAGCCTGCGGATTCCGTTTTTCTCCTCGCAGTGATAACCATACGGGGCCATACCGCCTACATAACTGCCTCTTTTCTGCTCTGTACGCTTTGCTGCACATTCCTTAGCTGAAATATCCTTTGCATACGCTTCATTTACCAGATGTTTGATATTCATGGATAACTCCTGGCTTTTAGAATCACTGGAAAACGAATCGTACTGATCAGATACGGAAATAAACCGCACTTTCAGAAATGGGAATATCTTCTCCAGATAATCTCCGGTTTCGATATAATTTCTTCCAAACCTTGAAAAATCCTTTACAAGTATGCAGTTAACCTTTCCTTCCCGGATGTCACGCATCAACCGTTCAAATCCCGGTCTTTCAAAATTTGTTCCTGTTTTTCCCAAGTCTGTGTAAGTATCATATAGTACCAACACAAAATCACGGTCAGGCTTCCCGTTTTGACGCTGTATAAATTTCTTCAGCATCTCTACCTGTGTCTCAATGGATTCTGATTTTTTATCCTCATGATCTACGGATAATCTGGCATAAATTCCAGCCTTATATACCGGAATCTGTACACTTTCTGCACCTTCCATCTTTAAATAACGTTTTGCTGTTCTGGCCATTTATCCCACCTCTTTCCTGTTTGTATCCTGCTGCGCCGTAAAGAAATTCATAATCACTTTCATCTTTTCAAAAACATTCTGATAACGCAGCACAATGACAATCTGCTTGTTTTCAAAAATAAAGATCTGATCCACAAACAGTGCCAGAATCATCCGATCCAGTTCTTTTAATTCTAACGACTGTTTCCACTCCTCCAACTGTGCAGCGGCTGCAACGCCGCCTTCAAACATCTGCTTGATAATCTGTTTCTGATTTTCAATCATCCGTTCCAACTCATTGCATTTTTTCTCGTAGGTTTCACGCAATTCATCAAAATCCTCTTTATCGATGATGCCGCTTTTCAGGTCGTCATATAAAGAAACACGTATCGCATAATTTTTATTGTATTCTTCCTGAAGCCTGACAATCTGCGTATCATAACTGATGATCTGTTCATAACCCACTTCCATTTTTTTCAGTTCATCCATGACGATGGTATAATCTGCAAAAAGCGCCGAATAGGTCTGTATCTCTTTGAGCACGATTGTTTTCAATGTCTCCTCTGGAATGCTGTGCCGTGTGCAGTTTCCACCTTTATTTTTTGTCTGGCAGATATAAAACGCTTTTTCCTTTCCCTTGTAGCGATTCACCCGACGAATCATCGGTGTTTTACAATCACCACAAAACAGAAATCCGGCGAAAAAATTGGCATTCTCTGAAGTTTTTGACGCTCTTCCATCATATTTCAGGAGCTTCTGCACCACATCAAAGTCCCGCTGGCTGATAATTGCCTCATGAGTGTTTTTCACTCGCACCCATTCTTCCTGCGGCTTATCCAGGCGCTCTTTCACCTTATAACTGATACGCTCCTGTTTGCCCTGCACCATATTGCCAACATAAACCTCGTTCGTCAAAATCCGGCTGACTTGCACCGCCACCCACTTTGGATCTTTGGAACTTTCAAACCCGGAATTACACTTTTCACCGTTTACTTTCTTATATTCTTTCGGTGTCAGAATCCGGCGGATATTCAGTTTGGCAGCAATCGCCCCCAGGCTGAATCCTTCCATCTTCCATGCAAAGATTTTCCGTATCACATCTGCCGCATATTCATCAATAATGAGATGATTCTTATCTACCGGATCTTTGTGATACCCATAGGGAGCCGAGGCTCCGATAAATTCTCCATGTTCGCGCTTCACCTGCTGGTGGCTTCTTACTCTTACAGAAGCATCTCTGCAATAATTATCATTGATCAGGTTCTTCATTGGTATGACAAGTGAAGTCTCCGAAGTATCTGCCGTCTTGCTGTCATAATTGTCCGTGACCGCAATAAAGCGCACATTTAAAGCCGGGTAGATTTTCTGAATAAATCGCCCGGCTTCTAATCTTTCTCTTCCGAATCTGGATAAGTCTTTTACAATCACGCAATTAACCTTTCCAGCTTCTATATCACTTGTCATTCGTTGAAATTCAGGTCTCTCAAAATTGCTCCCTGAATATCCATCATCCACATAAATATCAAAAATCTGAATATCCGGCTGATTTCTTACAAAGTTCCGGAGTAATTCTCTCTGATTCCCGATACTGTTACTCTCTGTCTTGCCGTCTCCATCGACATCTTCATCATCCCTGGATAATCTCAGGTATAATGCGGCATCGTACACATCCGGCGCCTGACACTGATTTTGTCTCATTTACATCGCTCCTAACATTCAATCATAATAAAGCACTGCGGCTTTCATTCATAGAAGTCAGAAACCATGTAATCCGCTCATTTTCCCTGACCTCAGATTAACATAACTTTTATACCTCTTGCAAGGTTTATTTTTAAAAATACTTTCGGCATTAGTACATCAACTCCGTTCTCTTCCTCAAATAATCACTAAGTGCATCCGTTGCATCTACATCTCCGGTCATCTTTACAACCACTATATAGCCCTCGTTGGTGTGAGCATATGGCTGATTTCCAGATTTTTCCAAAAATGTTACAATCTTCTCTGAAATCGGCTGCTCCATATCCGGAGATAATGTTTCAATATCTTTTAAATCATCCCGGTTGATCTGTTTCAACTCCGGGACCATTACTGCCTGATTTGCCATGCTACTCACCTCTTTCCCAACATATTCCAGCTATAAGTCGTCCTATACCTACAATTTTATCTCTCCACATTTCCCCTTTAACTATATTTTTTCGGCGTTTTGGCTTCCGTTCGTATCATCTGCCGTCAGCGTTACAGCCAACCTCTGCCCTTCGGCAACTGGCAGCTTCTACTCAAACTTACCAGCCGTTTCCGGAGTATCTTTGACGCTCGCCTGCACTGTGGCAGGGTCATGGCACCTGTGTTAACAAATGATACAGCTCATTGCCTTGCAGCAAAGCTGCAGGCTCGCGGCAGTCGCCATATGCAGAACCACAAGCGCTTCTGCGCATGGCTCGTTGCTACCGCAAATTGTCAATGTTCTTATTTCGCTTATTTGCGAAACTATACCGCTATTATATTTCGC
>CAYRZL010000135.1:0-5211 GCA_964428795.1 uncultured Lachnospiraceae bacterium
AAGCAGAGCGATAATTTCAGAAGAGGCCGTGGACACGGTTCAGGAAATGGCAAGACAGCCGGAAAAGGCCATAAAGGTCAGAAGGCTCGTTCCGGATCACCAAGACCTGGTTTTGAAGGTGGTCAGATGCCATTATACAGAAGGATTCCGAAGAGAGGATTTACCAACAGAAATTCCAAAACAATCGTTGGTATCAATATTTCAGCTCTGGAAATCTTCGATAATGACTCAGTTGTAACTGTTGAAACATTGATTGAAAATGGTATTGTAAAGAACCCGCGCGATGGCGTTAAGATTCTTGGCAATGGCGAATTGACAAAGAAATTGACAGTAAAAGCAAATGCATTCAGTGCATCTGCAAAGGAGAAGATTGAAGCGCTTGGCGGAAATACAGAGGTGATCTAATGTTAGAAACTGTTCGTAATGCATTTAAAATCAAAGAAATAAGAAATCGGCTTATTTTTACTTTTTTGATGTTGGTTTTGATCAGAATCGGATCTCAGATTCCGGTACCGGGAGTAGACGGAGATTTTTTCTCAAATTGGCTTTCCAGTCAGGGAGGAGATTCGTTCAGCTTTTTTAATGCTATTACAGGTGGATCATTCCTTAATATGTCAGTGTTTGCACTGAATATTACGCCTTATATTACCGCTTCTATTATTATGCAGCTGCTGACCATTGCAATTCCAAAATTGGAAGAGCTTCACAAAGACGGTGAGGACGGAAGAAAGAAAATCATTGCGATCACCCGTTATCTTACCGTTGCCCTCGCTTTGGTTGAATCCATCGCTTTGGCGATCGGGTTTGGCAGACAGGGATATTTGACAGATTTTAATGCGTTGAATATTATTATGGTTGTAGCGGCATTGACTGCAGGCTCTGCAGTATTGATGTGGATAGGAGAGAGAATTACGGAAAACGGTGTCGGAAATGGTATATCCATTGTTCTGACAATTAACATCATTTCCCGTATTCCGGATGACCTGACCACATTGTTCAACCAGTTTGTGACTGGAAGACCGATAGCAAATGCTGTATTAAACGCTGCAATTATCATTGCAATTATTGTTTTGGTAGTTGTATTGGTCGTCTTTTTACAGGGAGGACAAAGAAAAATTCCGGTACAGTATTCCAGAAAAATTCAGGGAAGAAAACAGGTTGGCGGTCAGTCAACGTTTATTCCTTTGAAGGTCAATACAGCCGGAGTTATGCCGATTATCTTTGCTCAGTCTCTGATGCAGTTCCCGGTTATCATTGCCGGTATTATGGGAAAAGGACAGGGCACGGGAATCGGAGCAAAGATTCTGAAATTATTGTCACAGTCTAACTGGTGTAACTTTAATGAACCTGTATATTCCATCGGTTTGATTATATATGTTTTGCTTTGTATAGCGTTTGCATACTTCTATACATCTATTACATTCAATCCGCTGGAAATTGCGAATAATATGAAAAAAGCAGGCGGTTTTATTCCGGGTATCAGGCCTGGTAAACCTACCAGCGATTATTTAACCAAAATCTTAAATTATATTATCTTCATTGGTGCAGTAGGTCTTGTCATAGTAGCCGTTATTCCGATTTTCTTTAACGGAGTATTTGGAGCGAATGTTTCCTTCGGAGGTACGTCAATCATTATTATTGTAGGCGTTATCGTGGAAACCTTGAAGCAGATTGAATCTAAGATGAGAGTTCGTAATTATAAAGGTTTTTTAGGTGAGTAAATACACAATGGTTACAGTCTGATGTTATGTCGGACTGTAACCTTAAAGTGCTTTATGGGAAATGATCAACTTGTTAATGAGCAAAAAGGAGATTAAATCATGAAGATTATTATGTTGGGGGCTCCTGGTGCCGGTAAAGGTACACAGGCAAAACAGATTGCAGAGAAATATCAGATTCCTCACATCTCCACTGGAGATATCTTTCGCGCAAATATTAAAAACGGTACAGAGTTAGGAAAGAAAGCAAAAACATATATGGATCAGGGCGCATTGGTTCCGGATGAACTGACGGTTGCTCTGGTTATTGACAGGATCGGACAGGACGATTGTAAAAATGGTTTTGTACTGGATGGATTTCCGAGAACGATTCCACAGGCAGAGGCGTTAACGGAAGCTTTGGAAAAACTGGGTGAAAAGATGGATTATGCGGTGAACGTAGATGTTCCGGATGAGAATATTGTTACCAGAATGTCCGGAAGAAGAGCCTGCTTAAACTGCGGTGCAACTTATCATATTGTGAATATTCCGCCGAAGAAAGAAGGTATCTGCGATAATTGCGGCAGCCAGCTTGTGCTGCGGGACGATGATAAAGCGGAAACCGTTGCAAAACGTTTGCAGGTTTATCACGACCAGACCCAGCCGCTGATCGATTATTATGACAATCAGAAAATTTTGAAAACCGTCGATGGAACATTACCAATGGATCAGGTATTTGAAGCCATCGTTCAGGTGTTAGGAGCATAGCATATGTCAGTATCAATCAAATCTGCCAGGGAAATTGAATTAATGAGAGCATCCGGTAAGATTCTGGCGAAAGTTCATCAGGAGCTTGGAAAGGCATTGAAACCGGGTATGTCTACATTGGACATTGACCGTTTAGGGGAAGAGATGATTCGCAGCTTTGGCTGTACCCCCTCTTTTAAAGGCTACAATGGATATCCGGCGTCGGTATGTGTATCAGTAAATGATGAGGTAGTACATGGAATACCGAATAAAAAGCATATCATTCAGGAGGGCGATATTGTCAGCCTGGATATTGGCTGTATTTATAAAGGATATCATTCTGATGCGGCAAGAACCCATGGAATCGGAGAAATCAGTCAGGAAGCCGCTCTTTTAATAGAAAGAACAAGGCAGAGCTTTTTTGAAGGCATAAAATATGCGGTAGAAGGAAATCATCTGCATGATATTTCCAATGCTATTTCAGACTATTGCGAGAGCTTTGGATATGGGGTAGTCCGTGATCTGGTAGGACACGGAGTGGGAGCCAATCTTCACGAAGATCCTCAAATTCCAAATTTCAGACAGGTTCGCAGAGGTGTAAAGCTTCGGGCTGGTATGACGCTTGCTATTGAGCCTATGGTAAATATAGGACGATATGATGTGGAATGGCTGGATGATGACTGGACAGTTGTTACCGAGGACGGTTCCCTTTCAGCACATTATGAAAATACTGTGCTGATCACAAATGGAGAACCGGAGATTTTCACATTGACCGAAGATGAGATTGCGGCAATGGGTGGCCGCTAATGACCGGGAAAATGGCAAAATCCCTGTATGGTCATGATGCCGGAAAGGTATATATGATCGTTGGAGAAGAAGACGGATTTGTATATCTTGCCAATGGCAGTGAAAGAACATTGAAATGTCCGAAAAAGAAAAACAAAAAACACATACAGGTGATCAAAAATATTCCGGATGAAGTGGGAAAGCTCATTCGATCAGAGATTTGTGATTTGAATTTGAAGAGAGCGATTAAGATTTATCAGAAGACAGACACCGCTTTGAACGAATAATTTGTTGGAGGAAATAACATGTCAAAAGCAGATGTAATTGAAGTTGAAGGAAAAGTAGTTGAGAAGTTACCGAACGCGTTCTTCAAGGTAGAGCTGGAGAACGGACATCAGATTCTGGCGACCATCAGCGGGAAGCTGAGAATGAATTTTATCCGTATCCTGCCGGGAGATAAGGTGACCATTGAAATGTCTCCTTATGATCTGAGTAAAGGCAGAATTATCTGGAGAGACAAATAAAAACCAGGAATAGTGGAAGGGAGGACCGGAAGGTCCTCCCTTTATATTGCCAGGTTTCCTTTGGTATTCGGAAGATTATGCTTCCACCGAGCCGACTGTCAGAAATAATTTAAAAGTGGAGACAGTATGCGACGCTGTTACAAAAAAATCAGAAAAATGAAAAAAATGGTTGAAAATCATATATAGGTGTGATACAATGCAAATCGGACGCTTCTGTACGGAGCGTCTGATTATGCATGCAAAATTATCAGAAAAAATGGCTTGACACAAGGCTTTTTCGGATAAAGGCTGCATGCAGAACTTAGCAGAAGTAGTAAAGCAAAAGATAGGAAAGGAGGATTTGCTGTGAAGGTAAGATCATCAGTTAAACCTATTTGCGAAAAATGCAAAGTTATCAAGAGAAAAGGAAGCATTCGGATTATCTGTGAAAATCCGAAGCACAAACAGAGACAGGGTTAATTATCATTTAGCGGATAAATGATGAGAGCAGGTTGGAGACAACGCTTTGACTGCTAATCCGTTCCTCACGGGAATGTTCTGCCACAGGACGCCTAAATTGGAACAGGATCTGTTTGAATCAACAGGGCTTTACAGTGTAGCCCGGATTTTTTGTCATGTGCGGCTGCAGCGAAATACGTACAGTTTCGTTGTTCATGGCAGGAGATAGAAACACTGCGGTTTTTTGAATCCTAATACCGAGGGAGGAGAAAAAACATTTTCCGAAGAAACATAGGTTATACACACATTTCAGGCCGGGAAACCGGAGCTGTATAGGCATGTTTCTTGCGTAACTAGAAGAGGACAGTTAAGGTCCGGAAAAAATTATGGAGGTGTAAACACACATGGCTCGTATTGCAGGTGTAGATTTACCAAGAGAAAAACGTGTAGAGATTGGCTTGACTTATATTTATGGTATCGGTCGTGTGAGCGCGACACGCATTCTTGAGCAGGCTCAGGTTAATCCGGATACCCGTGTCAGAGATCTGACCGATGAAGAGGTAAAAAGAATCAGTGCTGTTATCGATGAGACTCAGGTTGTTGAAGGTGATCTGAGAAGAGAGATCGCACTCAATATCAAGAGATTGCAGGAGATTGGATGCTATCGTGGTATCCGTCACAGAAAAGGACTTCCGGTTCGCGGACAGAAAACAAAAACAAACGCAAGAACCAGAAAAGGTCCTAAGAGAACTGTTGCAGGTAAAAAGAAATAAGCTTCGCTTATTTCTTTGACAAGGAAACAGAAAGTAGAAAAAGAAGGTAGGTTAGTTTAAATATGGCTAAAAAAGTTGCAAAAAAAGTAACAAAAAAGCGCGTAAAGAAAAACGTTGAACGCGGACAGGCACATATTCAGTCATCTTTTAACAATACAATTGTTACTTTGACAGATGCTGAGGGAAATGCATTATCATGGGCAAGTGCCGGTGGTCTTGGATTCAGAGGTTCAAGGAAATCTACTC
>CAYRZL010000136.1:0-5195 GCA_964428795.1 uncultured Lachnospiraceae bacterium
TTTCGTACAGGTCGAATACTTCATCCTGTGTCACCACTTGCTGCCGTTTCCGGCGTGTGGCGGCCAAAAATCTGTCCACGTCAAAGGTATTCTTCTTGTCGGCGTCGGCAAGGTACTTGTAGCGGGGATGCTTGGTAATATCGAATTTCTCCGACAAAAACGGGCGCACACCGCGTAGCTGTAAGATACACTTGCCGCCGTCCATGACCGCGATTTCGTCCTGTGTCATAAGCTCTTTGCCACATTGTCAAGCGGTAAATTCACGAAAAGAGAATATCACAGAAAAACAGCAATATTTTCGTAATATGTACGCCATACGATTGCTGTTGATTTCATTTGCATTTTGTTATATCCTTTTCAATGTAGCGTTTTTACATTTTAAGAGTAAAACATCCTTACATGAAGTGAATACCTATTGCCTGGAAGGAGACTGGGATGGACTATAAAATTTTGATTGCCGATGATGACGCAGAGCTGGTTAAAATGCTGCGGACTTTTTTTGAACTTAGAAAATATACTGTAATTACAGCAGCTGACGGCACAGAAACACTAAAAAAGGTAGAAATGAAACCGGATATTATCCTATTGGATATTAACATGCCCCGAACCGATGGTATCGAAGTATGCCGAAGAATTCGGGATAAAGTGTCCTGTCCAATCTTGTTTCTTACCGCAAAGGCAGATGAGCAGGATCGGGTAAATGGTCTTATGTCTGGCGGAGATGATTATATTTTGAAACCATTCAGTTTGAAGGAGTTAGACGCACGAATCATCGCCCATCTGAAACGGGAAGAACGGCACCGGGGAAAGCGGGCATATCGCTTTCAAGGCGATTTGTCCATTGACTATTCAGCAAAAACGGTTCAGGTTCGTGGGCAGGATATTGAACTGACGAAGCTGGAATATGGAATTGTGGAATTTCTTTCTATGAATCCGGGGCTTGTGTATGACAAAGAGCGGATTTACGAAAAAGTCTGCGGTTATGACGGCGAAGGGGACAGCCGGGTAATTACGGAATTGATCCGGCGTATACGGAAAAAGCTGCAAAAACATACCGATACGGAATATATTGAAACAGTCTGGGGGATGGGATATAGATGGATAAAATAAAAGATAAAATCAGAAATCTTTCTGTCAGAAAGACAATCCTGTTGTATTTAGTTATCAGCCTCACAGTCGGTTTTCTTTTATCCGCCTGTGCCGCATGGGCAGCTTCTTGTGTTCAGGAAGAAATCTGGTGGAAATATGCAGATCAGGATTTGTATTTTACAGCGACCAGGCTGGAGGGCGAAGGATATATGGCCAAAATTCCCCGACCTGACAGTTCTAAAATGAACCGACCGGATCATGCCATATCGGAAGCATGTGATTTTTTACAGACCTATTCGGTGCTGATCTTCTCGATTGTCGGCAGCGGTGGCGCAGTATTTCTTTTTTATAAGAATAAACTGAAAAAGCCTCTGGAAGAATTGGAACTTGCCTCTAAAAGAATTGCGGAAAATGACCTTGACTTTCGGATTACTTATGAAAACAGGGATGAGATGGGCCACCTCTGCCATGAATTTGATCGTATGCGTGGGCAGCTGGAAGAAAACAACCGGCATCTATGGCATATCATTGAAGAGGAACGGGCGCTGCGGTCTGCAATCGCCCATGATATTCGCTCTCCCCTGTCTGTTTTGAAAGGTTATCAGGAAATGCTGATCGATTATGTTCCGGATGGAACGATTGACAAGGAAAAAACCGTGGAAATGCTGCTGGAAGGTATGAAACAAATCCGCCGCATGGATGTTTTTATTGATTCCATGCAAAAGGTAAACAGTCTGGAGCATCGGCAATTTACGGCAGATCAAATTTCTTTCCAGCAGCTTCAAAAAGACATTCAAACGGAACTGGATATTTTGGGGAAAGAAAGAAGAATCTGCCTGTCGGTAAAGGAAACAAATGAAATTTTTTGCGGAGACCATGAAGTGATTATGGAAGTTATGGAAAACCTGTTGTCAAATGCCCTTCGGTATTCCAAAGAGCAGATTGAAATAAAAGTCTCCCTGACATCACAGAAACTGACGCTTTCCGTTTCGGATGATGGAAATGGGTTTGGGGAGGATGCCGATAAAGTGACCAGGGCTTTCCATCAAAAGAATATCAAAGACAGCCTGACGCATACAGGAATGGGAATGTATATCAGTAGACTGTACTGTGAAAAGCATGGAGGGCGTCTGATACTGGAAAATGAGGAATCAGGCGGAGCTATTGTAACCGCGGTATTTCACCGGATCGCATAAGTGATCCGGTTTTTTTCGTTCTTTTTTCATCCATTGTTTTTTTGTTGTGATTTGCCTCTTAAAATAAAGTCAACAAAAAGAAAGAGGTGACGCTTATGAAAGCAATTATACGGCGGGAGATTTTAAACTATCTGAAAAGGCCGATGTTTTGGATCGCTGTTGTGATTGTGATATTTGGTGTTTTTCAGCAGTTGAATCCGTATCTGAATATCCATTACATCACATCAGAGGAAGAACTAAAAAATGACGATCCAGAAACCGCACATGGACATGATGAAGGTGAGATTTTTGAAGGGTATATTCCTTTAAGTGAAGAAAAGCATCGGGAACTTTGGGAGAAAACCATTCGGGAAAATCTGCTGGCTGAATTTGGTATGAATGAAGACGAAGCTGACGGTGTGATTCAGGAAATGAGTGGAATGGACATCAAAGAAGCCTGCCGGTACCTGGAAGAACAGTACGGTTATTATGGTACGAATTATACGTGGGAAAATACAGCCTATGGGAAGGGTACCATGGAAGAAATCAATTCGTACTTGGATGAAAAGCTTGACGAGCATTCGTTTTCCTGGTATTTTTCCAGGAAGTTTGCGGATTTTTCCGGCCTGTATATGGGATTTACCGCAACTGTCCTGCTTGCCGTTCTTTTTATGCAGGATATGAGGAAAAATACTTATGAATTGCTGCATACGAAGCCGATCAGCGCTGCGCAGTACGTCATCGGAAAAGTGACGGGAGGATTTCTGATCTGCCTGATGATTCTCGGAATTTTAAATCTGGTATTCTGGGCTGCCTGCCTGATCTGTACCAGCGGAAACGGTTTTGACATAAGGCTGACGGATTTCCTTTTGGCAACCTGCCTTTATATTTTGCCGAATATGCTGATGGTCGTATGTGTATATACCATTGTAGCGCTTTTATTTAAAAACCCACTCCCCGCCGTTCCGCTTCTGGTTCTGTACATGGTTTATTCAAATATGGGCAGCAAAAATGCGGAAGGTGCCTACGGGTATTATGGGCGGCCGCTGGCGGCCATGGTTCGTTTCCCAGGTATGTTTTTTGATGTTACTCCGCCGCCACTGGCTCTGGTCAATCAAATTTGCCTGTTGTTCGCTTCGACAGCAATCATTCTCATTGGAATACAGTTATGGAGGAGGCGAAGAATATGATGTCCGCAGAGAGAAAAATCAGTCTCCCAACATACAAACTGGCGTATGCTTTCTGTTTCGTAGTTATTTTAAGCCTGATTCGCGGTATCAGTCTTTCTGACGAAATTGGCATTGCAATGGAAGCGCCTATGGCAGTGCTTGCAGTGGTTTTCTGTGCGGATACTTATACGCAGGAAATCATGTCCAAACGGTCAGAGATACACCGCTTATATCCTTTAAATCGACGCCTGCGTTCCATCGCAATGAGAATGGTAATTCAGCAAACCGTCTTATTGGCGCTCTGCGGGGCTGGTTACGGAATGTTTTTCCTTTTCCAAAATCCGCAGTCTCTTTATAAAGCCGGTCAAAGCACAGAATCCGAACTACAGATGTTTCTTGTGTTTTTAGCGGCAATGGTAGTAACGTTATGGTTTTGGGGAATGTTATCGAATCTCCTGTCCTGTCTGTTTCGGAATATGTGGGCTGGTATTGGATGCTGTGTTGTCTTGTGGCTTGTAACAAATTCTACGTTTGGAGAAAAATATTTGGGAAATTGGAACGTGTTTTCTTATACGTTCCGAAATATAACAGACAGCCAGGATTTTGGCTGGCTGTACGGTAAAGCGTTATGCCTGCTGATCTGTGTGTTCATGGCACTCCTGACACCAAAAGTAATGAAGAAAAGAGGTTGACAAATATGAGTATCAAAGTAAATGATCTGACAGTAACATTTAAGAATAAAGTGACCGCAATCAATCATGCTGATCTGGAAATCCCGAATGGAGTTTTTGGATTGCTGGGAGAAAATGGCGCCGGAAAGACCACTTTTATGCGGGTGCTGACGACTATTCTTCCTCCTACCAGCGGCACAGTAAGTATGGACGGAATCCTTTACTGTGAAGGGAATTATCCGAAAATTCAGCATAGGATCGGCTATCTTCCACAGGAGATTGATCTGTATCCCGGCCTGACAGTTCAAGAATGTCTGGAATACATGGGCGATCTGGCCGGAGTACCAAAAGATGAATGCAGGAAACGAATCCAGTATTATCTGGAAAAAACCAGTTTGACAGAACATCGGAAGAAAAAAATGAGGCAGCTGTCCGGTGGCATGAAGCGGAGAGTCGGTTTAGTGCAGGCGCTTTTGAATGAGCCGGAATTTCTGATCGTGGATGAGCCGACCACTGGGCTTGATCCGGAAGAACGAATCCGTATCCGAAATTTGCTGGTGGATTTCTCCGAAAATAGAACTGTCCTGTTTTCCACCCATGTGGTAGAAGATCTTGCGGCAGTCTGCAACCAACTTGCCGTTATGAAAAAAGGGAAATTCTTATATGCCGGAAGTATGAAAGAATTGGTCAGGGAAGCAAAGGGACATGTATGGATTTGCCGGCTTCAGGATGAAATGCAGGCACGTGAGGTTGAAAAAAAGTACCATATCTCGTCCAAGCAGTTGTCCGAGAATGGCGTCCAAATACGACTGATTAGCGAAAAAATGCCAGATGTGGACTGTGTTCCAGTAGAGCCGACATTGGAAGATGCGTACATTTACATTTCGGGGCAAGGAGCATAATTTCCTAACGCATCTTATAAAAGCAGAAAAGCCTCTCCGCTTAATATTGGGAGAGGCTTTTCTGCTTTTATACAGCTGCATTGGGAATTTCCCCGACAAAGTTATAAATGATCTTGACCTGCTGGAATTTCTGTCCGTCTATCTTCTGAACCTCGCCCACCAGAATCTTGCTGATCAGCCGGTTCAGCA
>CAYRZL010000137.1:0-5077 GCA_964428795.1 uncultured Lachnospiraceae bacterium
TTACAGGGGTCCATTAAAACTACAGTCTATTCCCGCAGCTCGCGCAAAACTTGTCTCCCTCGTTTACTTTACTGCCACATTGGCTGCAGAACCGCGGCGACCTCCCCTTCGAATTTTGTGTATCATGGACGTTTTCCTGACTTTCGCCCAGCGTTTTTCCTTTTTTCATAAAGGATGACCTGCCCTTCTGAAAAATCCCCTTCAGTTGTGTGGTAAATCCTTCCGATGAGGAAACATGGTCAGCCTGATCCGGATAAAATCCATCCGGCACATCAAACAGTGTCTCATCCATAGTGCGGATATTACCGACAATGAGTTCCATAATGTCCATAAGAGGCTTCACGCCTGATTCCGGGCATTTGAATGGGACAGGCAGCGATTTTTCCTCCGCTTTGGCCGTGAACGTCAACTGATTGTCATTGTAGCGGACATCAGTGTCCTCTCCAAGCGATATTGCTTCCTGTGCATTCCTTTTTACGACCAGAGCCCGTTTATTTGTCAATACGAAGTATTGGCCCCACCCGAACAGGCCCAGGCGGTAATACAGCAAAGGCCTCTCATGCTCCACCAATGCCGGATAATATTTCTTCAATTCGGCAAAATTCCAGAAACGTATTTTTTCCTTCGTCTCGTCCGGTATCCCGCTGTCACGGATCATTTTTTCAACGACCGTCCACGGTTCATCACTATGGATCAGTTCTTCTTTCCATAATTGTAATTGAATATAATAATCCAGGACAGGCGCCAGTTCATTTAAAATATAACTTTGATCCCCGGCGAATGCATCGGATTCATATCTTTCTCCCAGAAGATGCGATTTAATTTCCTCCACGTTCGACTGTTCCAAAAGATTATACGAGCCAAAATCAATCTGCCCCATTGCAGCCGACAAGGTAGCATAGTCCCTCCTGACTTTGTCGGCTTCCTCCCGCGAATCATACCGGATGCCTCTGACCGTCCTTTTTTCCAGAACCGCCTGCAGGTTCTTTTCCAGTCCATCGAGCGCCTTATTATCCCTCTGGTCAGTCCGTTTCAAAAAGTGAAACAGCCTCTCCCTCCATTCATCGGCGGCTTCTTCCGTGTCAATAGTGGTTCCCGTCAGCAGGCTGATCAAAATAGAATCCGCATAGGGGCTGATATCCACATTCAGATATTCGGCCAATGCAAGCAGGTTTCCACGCTCAGCAGGGAAATGGCGGATACAATAATCATAATATTCCGCCTCAAACGGGTAAGTCGCAAAAATTTTATGCGCCATCTCGTAGGCCCTTTGTCCATTCCCATAGAAAGATAGATTTGTCAGATTCTTATAAACCGCCTGCGCTATCTTTTTGTTTTCCCACGACGCATCTATAATATCGATGCCATTGCGCTTCAGCTGCCCAAACATGGCCTGTGCCCCGCAGAACACATCATAATAGACAGCCTTCCTGAAATCGCCACTGGAATTGCTGAAGATTTTGATCTTGTTCAGACCGGCCCCTGCAGACGAGAACATATTTCCCACAGAATTTACAATGCCATGCGCCGCTCCGGAAGCAGCATTCACCGCTCCCACTGAAACATAGGTTTTGAATGCGTTCCCCACGCCTCCGCCGATAGCGACGCCGGACATTCGGCTGCGTGTCTGTTTGCGGTTATCCCTGAGCTGCTTTTTCGCCTCAAGGCTGCTTTCCACCTCAATACATGCGTCGGAGATCTTCTCATAATATTCCATAAAGAAATCCGTATAAATAAAATTACTTTCCGTGCAATCATAAATTCCATAGTCAACCAGATATTTCACACATTGTGCAGCCTTGCTTCTATAGAGCCGCATCACGCGGTTTGAGCCTTCGCTAATAAAGGAATCCGCATCGTTGATAGCCGCAAATACCTCATCCGCATCTGCTTTTGCAGATGCCGCCAGTCTCTTTATAAATGCATCTGCCTTTCCAAATTCTGCCATCGCAGGCGTAACTTCCATATTCTCCATAAATAATGGAATGACGGCTGTTTTTTCTTCTTTCAATTTAGAACTCTCCTTCCTGTCAGCTGGATTTTGTCCGGATTCCTGTTTTTTATCCGAAAATCCGTTTCCCCAATTGCTTTACTTTGTTTTTTACCTTCCTTCCAGTCTTCTTCAACCCCTGCCAGACTGCTTTTCCTGCTTTTCTCCCGACTTCAGCAACTTTCTTCCCTGTATTATAAATTATCTCGCCCACTTTAGAACCGGCAAAATATCCAACCATGCCGCCGACGAGTCCTGTGACTACCGCCAACGGAATGCCAACTATGGGAATCCAGGCGGCAGCCGCCGCCCCAATAGCGGTTCCTTTTGCCATCCCGCTCAGCCCGCAGATCATGGAAGTGCTAACTCGCCCCATCTGGTCAATGCCTTGTGTCAGGGAAAAATCCCCTGATGCGATCTTAAACAGGATTTTAGCGTTTTCAATTCCTACGCAGGCCATATTTACTATCACTCCGGCAGGCGTGGCTTTCGGGATAAAATGGATAATCCCCCTGCGGATTCCCACCTGCAGCGTCCCGGCCGTGATAACCTTTACGGAGGAATCCGCGCCTGTCCGCAGCGCACTTTCTACCAGTTCATCGCTATCAACCTTCTCCCCCTTAAAAAGTTTCGATGCCACGTTCAATCCCGTCGTGATGCCAACACTCATCAATGCCATGGCTCCGGCATTTTTCCCGATAGACAGCGCCAAATCCTTTGTCTGATAGTGGCTATAATCCATGGACGGCATAAGCCCGTCCTCCTGGGCTGCGAGCTGGAGCTCCTTCATCTCCTGTTTTGTAAAAGATTTCCCTTTTGCTCCCCATGCCTCGATGTGGTCGGTAATTGTCTTCTGAGAACCTTTGTCCGAAAAGTACTGCTGTACTTCCTCCAGCTGCTCTTTCGGAACGACGATCCGCTGGTTATCGTAATTTCCTCTTTCTATCAGGTCAATAGTGGCCTGCGCATCCTTGCCGAATTTAAGCTGGTAATTCTGATATTGTCCGGTATCCAGATTGGTGGCGCGTACATCCACAGAATTGGGTGTAAATACATCCCTTACCTCAACTTTTATATTCTTTCCCTGTGCAAATCCGCTCAATTCCGTCGTATGGGCTACCACATTCTCTGCGATATTGCCGTCCAGATTCGGGCTCATTTTGACATGCCCATCCGCAGACCTTTGTAACGCCTCTGCCAGTTCCGTGTTTTTTGCATAAAGGGCATCATCCAACGCCTGCAGGCGCTGCCCATATTCATTGACGGCCAGTCCCGTTCCGGCCTCCTCTAATCTGGAAGCCAGCCAGCGCTCTTTTGAAATGCCCTCCGATGCTGCCCGGTTCACATCCTCCAGATTCCGGTCAAAGATATGGATGCCCTTAACGATCTGCTCCGCATCTTCCTTCGCCTCTTCCGGGCTGATGCCCGGAATCTCCCTTTGGAACATTTGTTCCAACCAGTCCTGGTCTGTCACGGATTCATCCTTTGCCTTGTAATCCATAAGAAGTCCTGAAAACAGTTCCTTCAGCTGTCCGGCTTCTTGTTCCGTAATATACTCTTTACGATTGTTTTCTTCCATGGCTTTCCTCCTTATTTGGATGCGTTCCGGAACTTCCTTGTTTTATATTCCTCCATCATTTTTTCGATGGAATCCTTCATGATTTCCCACAGGGAATGCGTCTTTCCGATCGCCTCCTTGATATCCTCCGTAACTACATGCTCCTTGCCGGCCGTGAAGGCATATTCTATCGCATCCTTTACCACGCCCTCAATATCTGCGCCGCTAAACCCTTTCGTAGCCGACACCAGTTCCTGGAACCGGATCTGCTTTACATCCTGGGGTCTACGCTTCGCAACATGGATTTCAAAAATCTTTTTCCGTTCAGAGTCATCCGGCAGCCCTACGTAAAATATCTCGTCAAAACGTCCTTTCCGGAGCAGTTCGGGCGGCAGCTTCGCAATGTCATTCGCAGTTGCCACAACAAAGACAGGGCTCTCTTTCTCCTGCATCCATGTGAGGAAATTACCGAACAGCCTGGTTGTGACCTCAGCCCCGCCTCCGTCGCTTCCTATCCCGGCAAAGGCCTTTTCTAACTCATCCACCCACAGTACACAGGGTGAAATCGCCTCCGCCAGTGAGATTGCCCTCCGCAGGTTGCCCTCGGATTCTCCTACATACTTTCCCATCAGCCTTCCCATATCCAGGCGTAGCAGTGGGACTTCAAACAGATGCGCTACCGCTTTCGCATTGAGGGATTTCCCGCATCCCGGTACGCCGGCAATCAGAACGCCCTTCGGCATATCCACACCAAATGCCTTCGCCGTATCCATATTTTTGAAGATTTTTGCCTTGCGCTTGAACCAATCCTTCAGATTTTCCAGACCGCCAATGTCATTGATGGTTTCCTTGAGCGGAATCATCTCCAGAATACCGGCCTTTTTGATCATCTGCTGCTTCTGGTCAAAAATCAGCTGTAAATCATCCTTCGATAATTCCCCGTCGTCCGCATAAGAAAGCGCCATCAGGTTATTAATCTCGAATTCTGTCAGCCCCTTAAATGCCACCGACATTTCTGAAAGCAGGTCTTCTTTTATGGGTGGAAGTTCGTAATCATCAATAAACTTTTCAATAATTCCACGGATTTCTGTGCTGCTCAGATAATCCATCTCTAAAATCGTGATGTATTTCTCCAATTCCACTGGAATCATCAGGATATTGGAAACGATGATGATATTGGCGCTGACCCCATGGTTGATCATATTGGCCAGACCCTTAAGTTTTGCTACGAACTCCGGTTCTTCCAGATATGCGTTTACGTCTTTCAGAAGGACGATCTTATTTTCCAGCATCCCTTCCGGCTTGAGCTGTTCCAGCATTACATCAATAGGGCAGTCCTCTATCATCGGGGCTTTCGTTTCAAAATCAATGTAACCGTTGATTCCGTTCCACTCATAAACCTCCCGGTCGAGTTTGATTTCCTGTATAATGGAATCCACCTTATCCTCTTCAAATGTGTTCAGGTATAGGATTGGGAAGCCTGCGTTTATGTAATGGTTTAATTTATCCTTAAATGTATGATCTGTCAT
>CAYRZL010000138.1:0-5044 GCA_964428795.1 uncultured Lachnospiraceae bacterium
AAAGATCTCCTTTCTACCTGTTTTTGGAACGGGTGATTGCAATTAACTGTATTTTCCCTTGTTAATTTACCCTATATTATGATATACAGATTTTCCCCAAAAAAGAAAACCTTTTTTACCTTTAGTTCAACGTCTGAGATGTAGATAAAAAAGACCGTGAATACCGCAATTCATCCCCCCACCTGTAGAGGATGGGGGATTTCTTGCTCACGGTCTGTTAAAAAAAGGCACAAAAAAGCCAGTACCTTTTCGGTGCTGACAGTAATGTAATTTTCTTTACAAATTTACCGAGAATACCTGTGACTTTAGTCATAAGATGAATCGGTAAAACTTCCTTATAAGCACGGAAACAGCATCCGGCGGATCTTTCCGCACCGCTTTGTCAGCATGAACGGGGATCCACCCGGAACATAGCTGTCTCCTCATGATAAATCAGGCATAATGCCTGTTGTGATGCCATAGGCTCGGTACGGCCACATCCCAGTGTACGGAACTTGGCAAATCCCGTAGTGGTCAGGCACTCAATGCACCTGCCGTATCATGCCTCTGCTCAATAACCCATAATGCAAGCTCGTGACTTTAGTCATGAGTTATTGACTCATTATATCTTTTGCAAATTCCGATATTTTTCTCTGTTTTTTGTCCTGATGATCTGCTCAATGGCTTCATACTGCGGTTGCAATTCTTCATATTCTCGTCTGAAATTTTCGTCTTTAAACATTTCTTCTTTAATCTCTTCGAATGGTATTCCTGCCCTGTCCATGATTCAGCCTCCTCTTTTTTTTCCCAATATCCATACTTCGTGTATACCATATCCGGGGAAAAATCGCAATAGCAAATATGCTGGCACAAAAAAGCCAGCACCTTTTCGGTGCTGGCTGTAATATGATTTCTTTTCTAACGCATAGTATTCAGAACCATCCGGGATCCTTGCAAAACGAGGATTTCCCCGTTCCGCATAAGCTGATCCAGTTCGGTCTCCGGAGACTGCCAGTCCACGATATCGAAAATAATTTCCGCAATTTCCTCGTTTCCGTGGCACATCTCAATAAAATCCTTTTTGCAGTAAACCGCGTCAGAAAGCTCCGGGACATAGCAAGGTTCCGTCAGGCTGTTTGCGTAAGCTTCATGGTCCTTAAATATATACCCTTGCCTGAACCATTCCCGGTTAATCATTGTTTTTCCGTCTGATTTTTCTATGCTGCCCACTTTTGTCGGCAAGTTTTTTCCTGACATTTTTTCTCCTTTCTTTTCGTTAAAAAAATGCGCTGACATATGCCAAAATCTTATTTAGTAAATCTTTAGGGATTTCTTCCACAAACTGAATATTCCTACTGATCACATCCAAACATTTCATATGTTCTGTTAAAATTACTCCCGTAGTTTTTGTACGGTCATCCAGAGGAATGTGGAGTGGAAAATTATTGCTGGTATTTGTTATAGGACACACTATAGCAAACCTGGTTTTCGCAAAAAAGTTTTTATTACTGATAACAACCCCAGGTCTCCTACCTGCCTGTTCATGCCCCGACTGAGGGCTGAAATCCAAAAATACTATATCTCCTTGTTTTGGATTGTACATTACCATACTTCCTTTCCAACCGGGGAACCCCAATCAAATTTTTCCGCCACGTTTTCACCGTCATAACCATTGAAAATATCATCCAAAGTTAACTTGTTTTTCACTTTTGTAATTACGATATTATCATCAATCCGATTTATTTCGATGAGATCATTTTCCATCATCCCGACCGCATCAAGAAATGCTTTCGGTATTCTTATCCCTTGTGAATTTCCCCATTTTTGAATTGTTGTCTGCATATAATCATCTCCTTCCTTATTATCAGTATATACAATAGTATATACATCGTCAATAAATTTAATAAAAATTTGTCTCCTTTTTTGCAAATTTGGCTACCCCCGGACCATTACAGTCCGGGGTGCAATCATTAAATTAATTCCATCATACAAAGTACACGGTCTGAATCAGCCTCAAATGTCACTGTTTTAATTTGGCGTTCCCATACGTCTTTGTATCGGAACATATGCCAAAAATCCGCTGACGTGTACTGTCTGTCATCACCCTGCAGGACGAAACGCCTGTTCCCCCTGCATAAATTCCAAAACTTTCCAACTGTCATGAATTTGCCTCCTTCTTGACCTCTACCCAAATAAACGGGCGTAAATAAATATTCTGCGCGAAGCAGCATACCGGTCCAATCTCGTCTCCGTCAACCGCATATACGAATTTTCTGCTCCCTTCTACTTTCGTCTTCAGCCAGAAAGGGACATCCCATTTTGGGATATATTTCTTGAGCTTCTTGAATTCATCGAAGGTAATAATATCCGGTTTTTCCACCAACGCCTTTTCCAGCTCAGGCTTTCCGTCTGTATATTTCAGCAATTCGTGTTTAGCGTTTGAGTGCGGTGCGAAATTATTATCAATAGTAGAAAAAATGCATGTTTTCTCCGGTTTCGCCGGGGAGATCAGCCTGTAAACGCCTTTTTTCTGGATGACCGAATATTCCGTACCGTCGAATACCATGCTCCCCGCAATGGCGGTTTTCTTTGTGTTACACATGTCCGATATTTGTTTAACGACTTGCATGACCTGCGCGTTATCCCTTTTTTTCTGCCAGTTTTTAAACCAGATCCTTACTGCCTGTGAACTTTCCGAATTATCCAGTTTTTTTAGCACATATTTGACTGTTTCCGACGGACCGGCGTTTTCGTAGCCGACGCGCCCGTAAACATCCTCGTATTTGTGCCTGATCAGGTCTTCGGAAGCCCCGCACAGCAAGTCGATAAGGATCGCCGCCCCGTTCCGCGCCAAGCTGGAGGCGCTGCCGTTGCGGATCACCATCAGGTCTGTGATCGCCGATTTCAGGATTAACGCGTTCGGTTCGTAGCAGCTTTTAAGTGAGCCGTAGTCATTGTTTTTGTTCTTTCCTAACACGCATTTGCAGCTGCTCCCAATCAGTTCGCATCTGATGCATGTGGCGCAGTTCAGTTTGTTTTCTGTTTTTTTTCTCATTTTTCTCCTCCATCTTCTAATTGTTTAGCTAAAATAAGCGATTCCGGCGTAAAACCGTATTCCTGACAGCCCAGCGTTTTCAGGATCATGTCCTGGATCGAAGCGGCCATATGCGGGATCTGCGCGTCTCCAAACCCATCATCCCAAAACAGGCACATCTCAGCACAGCCCCCGCCATAATAATCGCTGACGAGTACGATGTCGAAACCCGTGTTGACGTATTTAACTCCGTACCAGCCGCAGATACCGCTTGCAACGTATTCCGGATCCGCGTCAGGCTCTTCGTCCAGCAAATCTTCAACCAGCCCGAAATCGTAATTATGCCAGTCTGAATCCAGGCACAACGCATCCCAGACCGATTTTGCAAGGATCCGGGAGAATTCGCTGATCGTACAGATTGTATATTTTCCTTTCTTTAACATAATATTTTGCCTCTCTAAAAAATAAAGAATCTCAGGTTATCGTTGTACAGCTCGTATGCCATGCATCCGCAATCAAACCGGATGTAATTCCAGTCGGTAGCGTTGTATGCCGGTCTGCGGTCAATCGTGCCGACCTTGCGCAGATTTCCGTGCCGGTTAACCTCATACTTTGGGATTTCTGTGTAAACCGTCACCTTTTCTTTTGCAAAACCAAACCAGTTATACAACAAATCCTTAGCTTCTTCTTCTGTCATATAGTTACTTCCACCGGCTTCAACCAGTTTATCATAGTCGCTTTGCGATACGTTATCGGTATCGACATACGGTCTCCACTCCTGCTCACGTTCAAGTTCTTTCTCCAGGTCAGCAATGCGGTTTACATATGTCTGTTGGGTTTTCTTATAGAAATCCTCGTTTTTACAACGTTCCTCTGTTGCAACCCTCTGGATTCTTTCCGCCAGCCATTCTTTGTTTTCCTTGTACGCCTCGCAGAAAACGTCTTTGTCCCCGTCGAAGTTTGTATAGAACTGTTCAATTATCCTGTACATTTCTGCTGTTGGATAAATACCGGTTCTTTGTTCAAATTCTTCTAACATCATTTTTTATCCCTCCTTTTTAATTCTTATCCGTCAAATTTTTTTTCAGACATCCGTCCTGATGCCGCATGCCCTGCAGATCAGCATAAAATGGTCTTTCCGCAAATGGGACATGGCCATGATATCCTTGAGTTCATCGACAAGATATTTGCGCATCACGGTTTTTGTATCTTCCGGCGCATCCTCTTCGTAGACCTGTTCCTCGCGTTTTGCGAATTCCTCCAAGGATTTTGTAACGAAGTCTGCGGGAAGGTAATTTGACACTTTTTCCAACGGGTGGCTTTCGCCGCCTTCCTTTTTGCTTGGTAAAATGTCCTTTCTGTTCATTGATGCTGTGATGTTTTCCTTGACCACCTCGATCATCTGTTCCGACGGGGAAATCCAGAATGCGGGGCGTATGTACGCCTCTTCTTCCACATCCATCATCACAATAGCGTCCGGTGATGCCTTGGTTGCCGCGAGCATTGTTTTGTCAAACACAAGATCTTCCTGGATCTTGGCAAGCCAGAATGGTCCGTCAATGTCCACTATCTTATCGTAATAATCACGCAGATTTTCAGCCGTCAGGATGCGTACCCTGTGTAGCAACCGTTTCTTGACTTCCGGATGATTATTTAGCCATGTGACATTCAGGGTTTCTTCCATGTTGCTCCCATAAAATGCCCCGGAATAGCCTTTCTCCTTCATGGTAGGGAACGTCTGGACAACGAAAAGGTTTCCCTTTTCCTGGTCGAGCACGGTAAATTCCTCCCCATCAAGTTTGATATACTTGTTCTGCACGAACGTTTCGCCAAGCTTTTTCAGATATTTCTTTTTCAGTTCCTCCACTTCGGAATCCATAAATGGGTTCCACTTGAAAAGCGGGAGGCAGTAATCATCCAAAATCCATTTCGCCAGTGCGGCGATCTGGTCTTCGGCGTTTTCCTGCATGTATGATGCCGCTACGCCAAGTGCATGTCTGATGTAAGTCGTGTAGTAATCCTTCTTTTTTC
>CAYRZL010000139.1:0-1593 GCA_964428795.1 uncultured Lachnospiraceae bacterium
TGCCTGGTGATAACGTAGAGATGACTATCGAACTGATTCACCCAATCGCTATGGAGCAGGGTCTTACTTTCGCTATCCGTGAGGGTGGACGTACTGTAGGATCAGGTCGTGTTGCTTCTATCATTGAGTAATCTTTGACAGTGTCTACGAAACATTAGATTTTATGGGGCTTTCCTAAGAATAGGGAAGCCCTTTTTACATCTTGAAATAGAGCAAATAATGCCCTATATCTTATAGTTGTAAATGGAAAGAGTTTTCCTTGTCTCGGCTCGCAAGGGCAAAAACAATGGAAAATACATAGCGCTAGTCGTTGCATCAGCGACTTGGTACAATAAGTTGAAAAATCGGAAGCCGAGAAATTGATTTAGGGAGAAGAACAAATGAAAGTATTATGTATAGCTGCTTCAAATATTTTGCATAGCAAAGAAAATAGTATTTCACTAATTCTTTGTTCTAAAATATCTGGATTTTTAAGAGAAAAGGAAATAATGTGCGAAATAGTGGATTTAAGAGAAGTATAGGATTGAAAATATGCAGAAAGTATTGTTGCTTGGAGGAACGGGTCTGGTGGGAAGACCCTGACATTGTGATTTCTTCTATCCGCGGAGATTTTCAGGCGCAGTTACGTTTCCATGAATCGCTGGCAGGCTGGCTGGCGGGGAAAGATAAAAGGCTCGTGCAGGCAAAATGAAAAAACAAATTTATCGAGAAGTCGAATAGAGAGAAAATCAGAAATATTGCGTATTATATGAGTTAACATAAGATGCCAGCGTCTGCAAGAAAATATGCAGACGCTTAAAAGGCAATGATTCAATCGGCAGGATATTATAGCTATCAAATACTATGTTTTAATTGCCAGATATGTGAAAAGAAAACTCCGGTGGTGGTTCCCTTTTCGCATAAATTTACGGGTTTTTCAATATTCAAACAATTTATACCAGACAATTTTTGATGATTGCGTTACCGTCTTCCCGTGTAGGCGCATTTTTGATGGAAACTAAAGTGGCAGCATACTCGTTCATGAGAACCAGAAGAGAATCAATGATTCTGTTACCCACTGCGCGAACTGGAGCATTCTGGATTTCGGTAAGTTCTTCCGCAAATCTTTTATGCGTGCCGGCAAGAGCAGCCGCTAAGATAGCGTCGCCTTCCTCACGGGTATCCGTGTTTTTAATTCGGTTCAGGGTTCCGATGAAATCTGCAGTCATCATTTGCTCAAACTTAATTTTTTCATCACCGGTTTCTCTGTCCGGAGCTTCAAGCAGATATGTAAAGATGTCCTGAAATTTGTGATAAATTGGCATATTATTTTCCCCCTTATTATTATAAAATGTTTTACATAGGCGGTGCCCTATGCATTTTTAAGCCCCACAGTCTGATTCACTACCAATTACATCCTATGTATAGAATAATACCCTTTGTTTAAAATGGCAGTGCTCCATCTTTGTTTTTTATTTATGCGCAATTCTCATGAAAGTATAGAAAAGATACACAAATAGAATACGAAACATATTTTAAAAGTATGTCAAAAGTATATAGAGGTACACTCAAAGCACGTTTAAGGTGCATTTAAGGTACCTCCATGGTACAAAT
>CAYRZL010000139.1:1693-4865 GCA_964428795.1 uncultured Lachnospiraceae bacterium
GAGGTACACTCAAAGCACGTTTAAGGTGCATTTAAGGTACCTCCATGGTACAAATTATTGTTCTAAGGTTATCTGTAATATTTCAGCATATTTAGAATGATAATGTACGAAGTATGACAAATACTTATTCGTTACTGTTAAACAGCGGTTCCAGCACATCTGCATATGTTTCAAAAATATCAAGCAGATAAGTGTTCCAGTGACGTGCATCCTGCTCAGAACTGCCGAATACATAATCCTCCTGACCATAGTCAATCACATCAAAGCCGGGGATTGCCTTGCTGGCTCCCTTGGTTCGGTATGCAACCGCATCTGCCAGAGTAAAAGATACATTGCTGATATCAGAAGTATCCACCCAACTGCTCAAATCCGTGCCGGATGCTGACTCTGCTGTGCCATTTTCTGTTTGTGCTGCGGCAGCCGGGGTTTCAATTTTATTATCATTTACATATTCACCGTACATTTGATCCACATAAAGAGAGAAGGATTCGCTGAGTACTTCGGAAGGAACATGACCTCCGTCCCACTGCCACTCAATATTGGCGTCGACACCGGCATTGAGCATGGCAATCTGAAGATTCAGAGAGGTAAACATGGACATGTCTCCCTCTGCGGCACCCATCATAATTCTGATCCAGGTCGGGTCATCCGTTCCATCGGCGCCGATATAGTTCAGTGGATTGTACAGGTCAACAATGTTATTTCCGTATTTATCACCGGCTTCAATTCCGGCAATGTCCGATGCATAAGATTCCACCATCTCTTCATAGGTGGAATAGGTGGAAGAATCCAGGCTGCTTCCGGCTGCCTGTGTGGTACCGGCATCGGGTGTGCCTACATCCATCGTATCTCCAGTGCTGTTTTCTGCCACATCATCATTATCAAAATTCTGTCCACCGTCAAAGGTGCCTTTGCCCGGGAAATCTCCATCCGTGATATCCTCGTCAGGAAGCCCGCCATCCAGTGTTTTTTTGTCGCCTGTCTTTCCATTGGTCATATCACCTTTAGGTATATCGCCGCCCGACATTCCACCGTCAGGAAGTTCACCGTCCGCTCCCTTGAAATCAGCTGCGCCGTTCATGCCGCTGGGCAGATCGCCCTTGCCGCCCATACCGCCGGAGTTGCTCTTTGTATAGCGTCCCTCAATGAATGCAGAAGCTTTATCAGAAGTCGTCATGGCAGCAACTTCCTCGTCGCTTAAGGGATTTCCTTCTGAATCAAACCATGTCCATCCTTCTGCGTAGTCCAGATTGTCCAGATACCATTGGAGATTGGATTGAAATTCAGCTAAATACAGATCCAGATATGTTCCGTAATAACCGTTGGTTTCGGGATAAGCTTCAGGATCATACTCAATGGTTAGAGCAATAGTGTCATCCGTGTCACCGTCTTTATTCAGATCAAAGCCCACAGCCTCTTCCTCAACGCTTAAACTCTGTTCGTTGATATATTCCATGTACGCAGCGGAGAGATATTCGGCTAACTGGGATTGGAATGGGGTTCCAAAATCATAGGTAGTGTCCATATAATATTCAAATGCCATAGCCATATCGCCCTCATACAGAGAGGTGATCGCACTGTATGCGATACAGCCCCAGGCACCGTCCGAGATTTCATAATCTTCATTATCAATCGTTACGGAAGTGGAATAACTTCCGTCTGCCAGTTGGTAAACACCCACAGCTCCTGCTTCGATTTCATAATCATAGAAATCCGGATTATTTGAAGTCGCAGCAAACATCGTTGCATGTGCGCCGCCGCCGGAGCCGCCGGTGGAGACGAAATAATCCACGCTGCCTGGGAGATTCCCCAGCAGAATATTGTATTTTACAAAGCGTGCTGCATTTTTCTGATCTACAAGACAGGAGGGTGCATCTCCGGTATAGTAGGTATTTCCATCCTCATCTGTTGCAGTATCCTGTTTTCCCCGGTTGCCGCAGGCCACATTGATATAGCCATCCCCGGCATATGTAGTTGCCGCAGTCGTATTGGTGCTGGAGCCATATCCGGCAGCACCCGTATTCAGTATAACAGGGGCAGTGGCAGCGGTGTAAATCTGCCCGTTTGTGCTGGTCACTTCTGCAGAATAGTCAATGATCAGAGATCCTTTGACAGCCTCTGTATAAGTATCTGAGGTTACATCCTCTGATCCGTCTCCATCCGTATCAATTCCGGTGACATAAGCACCGGGAACACAGACGGAAACACCCTGTTGATCCTCAATTTCCGGATAAACCACAGCAGATACAATCGAGAGCACCCACGCATCTGCATCTTCGGAATAAGTCCATTCCTGATCCTCGTTATTGGACAGGTTCAAGGTGGTTTCAATGTATTCCTTATCTGAGGTTATGGCTGCTTGCTCAGAGACGGATGATTCCGGTGCGGCGCTGTCTGTTTCATTTACAGTGTCCCCGCAGGCAGTCAGGCTCAAAACCATGGTCAGAGAAAGAGCCATTGCGATTAGTTTTTTCATTCAAATATCCTCCTGAAAGATTTAGATTTAGGTGTGGATGAGGCATGGAAATGTCATAATATTCCAATTTACCATATTTCACCCAGGCTGTATTTTATCATGTTAAGATCAAAGGAAGAGTGAAGTTTCTGCGTTTTGTTTGTGAAAACTTTATGAATATGTCAAATGTCAAAAAAATACTTGACAATACTTTTTATTTGATATATATTAGATTTAGAATAATTCTAATTCTCAAATTAAGGAGAAAACATGACAAAGAATGGAGCTATTATTCTGAATATTCTCAAACAGGCACAGGCATCCGGTCAGCATTTGACCGCAGAGGAGGTATATCTGTTGGCGAAGCAGGAGGCACCGGGGATGGTTATGGCAACCGTATATAATAATCTGAATTCCCTGGCAGCCGAAGGGTTGCTTCGCAGAGTACACAGAAGCGAGGGACCGGATTATTTTGATGGCAATACGGTATATCACGACCATTTGGTGTGTGATAGATGTGGAAAGATCGTGGATGTCACATTGAAAGATTTCCTTACCGATCTGGAGCAGCGAACCGGTGTTGCAATTACCGGATATGATCTGAATATTCGTTATGTCTGTGATGAATGTAAGGAGAAAGATATTTCTGACAATTTATAAAGGAAAAGCTAAAGGAGGATTTTAAGATGGCTAATAAGTATGCAGGAACTAAGACGG
>CAYRZL010000140.1:0-4834 GCA_964428795.1 uncultured Lachnospiraceae bacterium
CTTGATACCCAGCCTCTTGTATGGCATCAATTACTCTTCTTTTCATCTCATTTCCACGTTCCAGCGCATCCGCAATAATCGCTTCCAAATACTCTGGCTTGCGTTTGTCTCCTAAATCTCCAAAGACCGCACTTGCTGCCACTAACGCGGTCCGCATATATTGTGCATTGTCCTTGAACAAATCGCTGTCTATATAAAACCCTTTGCTTTCAATAAACTGGCTCCCAAATGTAACTATCGTGCGCGTATTTCCTTCCCGATACGGATGCACCTTCCAAAGCCCTGCAAGATATTTTGAGAATTTCTTTGTTGCTTCTTCCATAGATGCCTTTTCCCATGTATATCGGTTCATCTTATCCAGAATGTAGGAGGCATCCCTCTCAATGTCAAAACAATCTGAATATTCAATTGAAATCCCGCCCAGCGCCGGTTCTGCCTTTTCAATGTTGATAATTCTTACTTGTCCTGCCCATTCATAAATATCCTGGAAAATATAATAGTGCATGTCACAAAGTGCTGCGAAGTCAAAACGGCTTACAGATTCTTTTGTAACAAGTTCTGCAAGCCGTATGCTCGTATATTCTGCTTCCATACAGGACAATTCGTTCTCGCCTCGTATGTTCGCAACATTTTTCAATATATCAGTGTGTGGATATACATATGGATCATTCATAACAATCCCTCTATTCTTTCATTTTGTATTTTTTATCCAACACTTTACGCATATCCGCTGTAGTCATCTCACCACGTTTTTCCTTTTCTATTAGCTTTTTAAACTCTGGTGACGGTTCCAACCCATCTACCTTAATCATGCCCAATGCATACTCCCACTTTTTGTCTGCACTTACTAACATGTAAAACCAACTCCTTTTCAGATATAGCTATTCTACCACAGATCTCAGGCAATATCCATATAAATTTTGTAACGCAAATGCCCTTGCAAATTGATGAAATACACCATTTGCAAGGGCTTCTCTGTTCTGTTTTTTAGGAACCGTTCTTCTACTGTCAGCAATGGCTCATCGCTGTGATGACCCGCTGCTGGAAGTCCCCATTTTGATATTCCTCTGGAATCTTTGTCTTTGCTACTCCAAATTTCTGGATTTCCTCATTCATCATATTATCCAGAACATGCGTATAAATGTTTAATGTGATGCTGATGCTGGAATGTCCCAGCAGGGACTGCACCACCTTCGGCTCCATTTTATTTTCAAAGCACCGGGTTGCAAAGGTATGACGCAGCGTGTGCGGATGGAAATCGCGGATCACTCGTGGTTTTCTATTCTCCTGCACTGCCGCCACTGCTTCCTTTTCCCGAATCCGCTTCACGGTTTTCTTTATCTCCTTCTGAACAATGTACCTGCTGCAGGGGCTTCCCATCCCGGTTGTAAATACCAAATCCTTAAACTCTTCACCGGCCCGCCATCTTTTCCCCAACTCAGATTTCAGCCTTTCCTGCTTCTCCCTCTGCGTTTTCAGTATCTCTTCCATTTCTCCAATGAACGGGATACTTCTTACGGAATTGACTGTTTTGGGCGAAACAAGCATTTCTCTCTTAACGCCATCGCAGTACGAGCAGCTCAGTGAGCGCTTTATATTGATTACCTTCTTATTGAAATCTATGTCCGACCACATAAGACCGCCCAACTCCCCAACACGTACACCGGTCAGGCACATAAAATAAAACATTTCTCTGTACCAGCTGTCCTCTACCTCACTTAACAAAGCATTTTGCTCTTCCTGTGTCAATGCAAATTCCTCCTTCACGCTTTTAAAAGTCCACGGTACTTCCACAATCAAACATGGATTGATTGAAATCATTTGGCTGCCTACTGCAAATTCCAGGCACTCGCGAAGCCGACCTAGCGCTTCCCGCATCGCGCTGTTGGATACCCCATTCTTCTCCATAGCATTTAATGCTCTCTGAACATCCATCGGCTTAATGTCCTTTATCTTCTGAGTTCCGAGATAAAATCCAAATGTTCTCTTATAATTGTTCTTCATCGGAGCGATACTGGTTTCTTTCACCTTATGCGCCTTGACGCTGGAAAACCATTCGTTGAACCATTCATTTAAGGTTATCGTCGTCTTTCTGTAATCCACATTATTTCTGGCCCGTTCCTTTGCCCCGTTAAATTCAACGATCAGAGCATCCAGATCGGAACCATACAGGCTGATTTTAATACCGTTCACCATCGCTCTGGCCTCGTATGTACCTCTGTTTTCCCGTATTCCTCTGGGTAACTTTGTTTTTGCCATAAAACACCTCCTTGAAAATCTGTTGTCTTGCTTACAACACAATACCATTCATCCAAAGAACTGACAAAGGTGCGGATTCCGCGAACCGCACCCTTGACAATCTACTTTCTCTTTATCTGTGCAAGCAACCATTTATCCAGCAGGAGTTTATGTGCATAACTTCTGTTTCCAATCTTAACCACAAAAATTTTCTCGTTCGCCTTCATCAGCTCCCTTGTTTTCGTTTTTCCTATATTAAGGTAAGCAGCTGTCTCCTCAACGTTTAATAAAGCTTTATCATTCTCCATCATATCACCCTCTACCTATATTTTTCTTTTACATTTTGAACAATTACTGCTAAATCTGGATTACCCTTTGATTACCAAAGACTAATGAACCAATTTTATTATATCACCTGAAGCATTTTACACAATGTTATGGTCAGAGCAACCACATTAGATGGTTGATTCTTCCTATTTAAATACTCGCTCCTATCTCTTTTTTCGGACATTTCCTTATTGTCAGCTTCGTCAGTCCCACACTGACAGCCAATGCCCGGTCGATTTCTCCCATGCAATCCTCATCCAACCTTCCGATAAACCGCTTCAAACGGCATTTGTCAATGGTCCGCAGCTGCTCTAGCAGCACGACTGACGGGCATTTCAATCCGTCCACAGCCTGCAGGTAGCAATGGACGGGCAGCCTCCGCTTTTTATCCGGCCTGCTACTCACAGATGCAACGATCACCGTGGAACTGAACCGGTTCCCCACATCGTTCTGCAGGATCAGGACCGGGCGGCAGCCTCCCTGCTCCGAACCAATCACCGGATTCAGGTTTGCAAAATATAATTCCCCGCGAGAAAATCTGCGCATAAGAATCTCCTTCCTGAATTTCTTCTCTATGTAAAACAGCCGCACCAAAGGGTGATACAACGGTCACAAAATTCCTCTGATACGGCTGCCCTGTTTTGTTTTATCGCTCCGCCACTTTTGCCACGCCCCCTGACGGCAGGGATATTGCCGGTCGCCCCTGGCAGGGCTGTCATAGCTCCGCAGCGCCGTCTTTACTCGAACGCAGCAGGGCTCCCCCTCTAGTCTGTGGGAGGTCGTGAGAAAGTATCATTATTCCTCCGTGCTGTCATCGCGCCTGATCTGCCACAATCAGTTCTAAAACTTCCGTCCATCGCTCCTGCAGCCTGCATCCCTCACCTCCTTCAGGCTGCCCTCTTCGCGCCGGATCCTACATCGCTATCACACGGATTTCTGTACCTGCAATACCGTGTATTTTGTTTTCAATGTGCGTGAATGACAACCCGGCAGAACTTCTGTCCGGCTGCTGTGAAAGTGCAAAAATCCCTTCACTATGTAGGCATTGAAAAATTAGTTTTTCTGCCCTTTTGACAAAACTTTTTTGATCCTGTTTAATCGTTTTGTCACGGCGTTTTGCGTGCATCCCCACAGCCGGGCAATATCCACCTGCCGGTACCCATCCACTACCATCAGGGTAAGCAGTTCAATATCCTTCTCTCCCAACCGACACAAACACTGGTACAGCTTCACATCCTCAATTTCCTGCAGCCACGTATACCGGTCTGAAAATCCCTGCTGCTCAAAATCTACCGACAGCGCCGGAAATTTGTGGAAAAGAACTGTCTTTCCCTCTTCAATGTCCTCTTCGTCCGGCAGCGTCTGGTTATGGTTCTCATAAGTGCGTTTGCTGCAAAACCATTCCCAATCAAATTCCTTCATGCGGGTAATATCTGCCTCTTCCATTCCTGCGGCAGCATACTCTTTCTGCAGCTGCTCCCATTCTTTATCAAATCTGCGTTTTTCGCGCCCATAGTTAAATCCCATCATATCCTCCGTATCAATTCATCAAACTTCGAGTGAATTGATACGAAGGCGGCGAACGACACCGGGGCAGCCTGCCTGATCTATCAGCTACTATGTATTGGAGTACATGCTTAAAGGCATACCTCTCCTGTACCAAACATTGAAATTCATATTCAATACATCAGTTTCTGCCGTTAAGATAATTCCCAAGTTTCGTTTCCTTTCATTAAAATACTGTATTGCAATACATATATTCTCTGTATTTCAGCGAATAAAAATCCAGGAGAGTGTATTGTAGAATATATTTGAGGTGAAGTGGAATGAATAATTATGTGCAGGCAGTGGGAGATGCCTTTAAAAAAGCCCGGTCCGAACAGGGCCTCACACTGGAAGCCGTAGCTGAAAAAAGCGGCGTTGATGTGCGTACAGTAATCAATATTGAGCAGTACCGTGGAAATCCGAAACTTGAAAAACTGTATCCTCTGGTGCATACCCTCCGGATAGATGCCAGAGAAATTTTTAATCCGGAAATGCAGAGGGAAAGCCCGTCCATTCGGCAGCTCCGCTTTCTGATCGAGGAGTGCAGCGAACAGGAAGCTACCACTCTAATCCCGGTCATTGAAGCAGTTTTGGCTGCTTTGCGCTCTGATAACTTTACGGAAATCAAGTAATACATCTACATAGAGAGAGCCTGTATCCTATTCTTTAACAAAAATAGGATACAGGCTCTCTTTTGTTATTCCTTTGTTTCATTTACTCAGTA
>CAYRZL010000141.1:0-4785 GCA_964428795.1 uncultured Lachnospiraceae bacterium
CATATTCAAATTATGGAGTGAACTATATAAAATTTGCATTGTCCTGAACCTCCTTCGTATGCATCACAGCTTTATAACGTCTCCAAATATTCCATCAAGTTCTGTTTATTCTCAAGCGCCGTGGTGGTTGGTCTACCCAGATCATCCCGTGCGCCGATGGAACACTTCACTTCTATCAAACTTAGCTCATTCCGGCTCTTTGCCGCCTCAAGCTCCGCGTCCAGCTTTTCAAAGGTATCAACGCTCACGGCATTCGGATATCCAACACGCCTTTGCGATTGCTACCAGGTCAATCTTACTGGCTACTGTAGGCATCAGGCGTATTGTCAATATATCGGACAAGATGCGATGATTTTATCAGTTTGAGAGCAGCAATACACGCAGATCATCCGCCTCCCGGGTGTTGATATACAACAATATGAAACTTATTTTCACTTTCTATGTGCTAAGACAATATACAGATGTATACCAACGAGGCATAAGAGCAATCCAATCACCCCGCCAAGCGTATTGTGGAAAATATCGTCAAACTCAAACAGGCCCCTCCTGGTCACAAGCTGGATTGATTCAATAATCATAGAGAGAAGAAAAGCGCTGACAGGCACAAGAAAATATCTGTTTTTTATCTTCTCTTTTGAAAAAGGAACCTTTCTGGCAAAGATTACGGTCAAAAGAATTCCGATAGGTACAAACAGCACCACATTCCAGAAATTTTCCCATAGAAGTTCCGGGTGGTCCGCAAAAGCGTTCCTATAAGACCAAAACAGTGCCAGTTCATAACTATACTGCGTCTTCGGCGTCCTCTCTATAATCGTTATCCAAAACAAGAACATCTGGTAAAAGGACAGCAGCACAATACCGATATATGAATGGTAGCTCAACTTTCTTCTGAAAGGATAAAATATAAAAGCAACTGCGGCAGCCACAGCAAGCCAGATAGTCACAGCCTCAACTATCACTGTTGCCATTGCAGATTCAAAATAATAGTCGATAGCAGCAGCCTCCTTCTGAATCCAAAAAATCCTGCATCAACTCTCTCTTTAACTCTTTCCTTATTATAAGCAGGAGAGAGTTACAACGCAAGCATTTTTTATCCGAAAGCCAGCAGCGAATCCACCCAGCGTTACTGTTCTCCATATTATGCGTCCATCAGGGGATCTTTCGTTTTCTGATGCAGATATGGTCTATCTGGATGAGATAGAAAAACATATAAATCCGGGAGATGCGATCTGGTATCTGAATAATTGGGATGTAGAAAAGAATCCCGGATTTAAGGATTTGCTGAAAAAACGAGGATACCATGTAAAACTGGCTGAGTGGTAAGAACAGATATTAAAGGCGCAGAATAACCTTTCCACATGATCATAGGAATAGACCGCTCTCACCTGATCCAGACTGTCAAAAAAATCACTGTGTTCCATGATCGCCTTCCGCGTATCTTTCTGTAGATAACGCTTCTGTGCACCAAGTTCGTACTCGGAACCTACTTCATGAATCAACTGGTTTTCTATCTCAGTTTCATCACCGAGACCGAAAAGGATCGATTCTTCACTGCAGTCCACAGTTCCGTGAATCTGGCAGATTGTATCCTCCGAAACACCATATATTTTTTGCAGAGTATATGTATAGTTGAAGCATAGGAATACTGTTCTCTCTTTATCCTGTGCCGACAGAAGTTTCCTGATTTCGCTTTTTATCTCCTTCATGCAAGGATTCCCCGCAGCATCCTTACAATCAATCACGGAAAGCCGCTCCTTGACCCAACTGTAGAATTGTGCTTCATCTCTTCAAAGGTGTATCTCAGTCCCGATGCAAGCTGCTCATTGACTTCCGTATCGTTCCACATATTATTGTCATCATCTTCATAATTGATATCCCTTAAGTCAAATCGCAGTTCCTGACAAAGCCGGAAGCCCAGGCATGACTCCAAATCTCCCCAGTTTTCGCCAGCCGCCATGTCGATCACCTGGACAATATACGATACAACCTCATTGGCATCATACCAATCACTGCATCCGGATACTGGGTGGACTGCCGAGCGTCTGAGCAGGCATGAATTCTATTTATGGCTCCGCCCAAGGCTGCCAATTTTGAATTGTTCTTTCTTGCCGAATAATCTTATTCCTTGTTTTTCCCCTGGTTCGTGCGCCTCGTAAAGCCAACAGCCAAACGGAACAGCTGCAAAATGCAGTGTCCCAAAATAAAAACCGCAGAATTTGCTAAGCAGCAAATCAAGGCAAATAAGACAACATACATGGAAAGTTCCAGATTTAGGTTCTTTACAAAAGGAATAACATATGTCTGTAATACAAAATTAAACTTGTCCGCGTAAACCAGGCTGGTAGCAAAAAGTATCAAAATTCCTGCTATTGCATACTTTGTTTTTTCCTCTACTAACGTCAGCAATGCTTTCAGGAACCCAGCCTTGGGTCTTTTTGCACAATCCAATGGCTCATTCATTTTCCTGAATTCAGAAACCGGGGAAACATCGGCCTGGTCATACGAATGGTTCCCTTTTTCGTGATAAGTCTTTATACTGGGTTGTACTGTCCTGAACAACAAAAGCTGCGCCACCTGAATGTGCGGATAGATACAAATCAGGTTCTCCGTGTTGTTTTTAATTTGGAAATGGATCTTTCCATTATGCCCGCTCTGAATAACGCTGGGAGACAGTTCAATTGAAAGCCCAAGCTGCGTATAGGAAAATTTGGACACAACCATAGCATACACGTCTTTCGGAAGCCGGAACGCTTCATCTGAGGAACAAAGAATCATTTCATGTGGGCGCAAAATATAACCCTTATCAATCACTTCCTCCGGATAGGCGCGGTGCAGAGTTCTTTCCAGTTCTTCAGGATCCTCCGCCATATCAATAAAGCTGCCAAAATGATCTTTTCCAACTTTTCTGATTATGTTCGATAAGCTGATGTGCATCCCACATCCACAAAACAAGTTCCTGACTTGCTCTGGCTTTGCTTTCCGCCCATTAATATAAATCTCCATAGGGTCAACTTTTCGTTTTTCGCACATATACAGAATGTCCAAATCACTCAAAGGGCCTGGGATTTTCTCTGGGGATGTCGGCATAACCCTTAGCTTTGGCAAAACAATTTCTTCCAATCTCCTGCAAATTTCATAAATTTTGTCTGAGGAAACCGTCTCATCAAAAATGCCACTGTGTTTTTGGTAGAATTCCACCTCCTTCTGGGCATGCTTATACCTTCGTTCAAAGTCAAAGGAATCTGTTGGCACATCCCTCTTCTTTTTCCCAAGCCTGAGAAAGCTTTCCTCATTATGCGCCTCTGTTTTACTCATATACCTAAAATCAGGCTCATTCTGAATAGGCTGCTTCTTGCGAAAAAAATCTTCAGTCAGGGGGCTCCCAAAATTCAGAAAAATAAAATAAATCTGCTGACTCCAGGTATCTAAATCCGTCGTTGCAGATTCATTGGGGTTCCTATGGTACCTGGCAAAAACTGTATGCATCTTCTCAACATTTCCCACAGACGCATGAACGATGAAATTTGAATAACTCTCTATCGCATTTTGTATATCACTCTTCTTGTAAGCGTACAAAGTATTTTCCTTATACTCCCCAAAATTGAAAGGCTCGTCAAAAATGAACTCTTCATTGGCAATGTCTGCTCTTGCCGTTTCGTCTACATAATGATATTGTATTCCTTCTGTCTCTCCACCCCTGTGCGTGAACGGCTTTGTCGTATAAGGAATCACACTGGAAAATGAATAAAGTTTCATAAAATGTGCAATTGCAGTTTTCTTCCCAACATAAGAGGGACCTGCTAATACGAACAACATCTTTTGTACCTCTCATTATAAATATTCTTTCTACCAACACAGCCAAGATACCCTGGTAATCAAATTTTTGCTCTATTCAGGCCAGCACAACGATGAAATGTTTACCCGTACAGTCTGTCGCCAGAGTCCCCTACACCAGGATAAATGTACTGGTTATTATCCAGTCTGTCAGTTGTCCCAGCCGTAAACACCCTGCTAATCTTCCCCGAAAGATTACTTATACCATCAGGAACAGCAAGAATGGAAACACTGAGTATTTGCTTTGGTCTTTGTCTCCAAATAAGGTCTGCTGAAAGGTTCACCGTCCCTCCTGTAGCAAGCATAGTATCCAGAATAACAGCTGTCTTTCCTTCCATGAATGTAGGAAATTTATACTTATCAAGCTCCGCAGTGCAGTTTTCATCCCTGTGTGCCCAAATGAATGCGACGGTAGATTTTGGAAGAATTCTTTGGAAACCGCTAAGCATAGAAACGCCTGCCCTCAATATGGGCACAAGTACAATATCTTCGCTAATTACCGGACAAACCTTTTCCCCTAGCGGGGTTTTTACACAAATTTCCTTCGTTGTCAGATATTTGGATACCTCTCCAGCCAGAAAAATTGACATAGTTTCAACGCACATATTACATTCATATGGGCTGCTTTGCTCATCTCTGAACTTAGCAAGGAAGTAATCCATTGCAGGATTATTCACAATAATTGTCTCCATTCAGATCCCTATCTCCCTTCATATATTTCACCAGTTATATTTGCCCCCAATACTAACATTCCCCGGAATTACGCCTGAATCTCACTCACACAGTTTTACTTTACGCCGTCTCAAAAAACGTATCCGGTCTCATTGGATCAAACACCTTGTTCGCCCACATGACCATGACCAGGTCTTCCATATCAGAGAGATTTATGATATTATATGTCCAACCGGAGATCATGTGGATGGGATATCAATCTCTTTTGAATATATCTCT
>CAYRZL010000142.1:0-4671 GCA_964428795.1 uncultured Lachnospiraceae bacterium
ACGTGGTCACCCACAACAGATTTTGAGTCTGCCTCGTCTGCCATTCCGACACGCCGGCTTGCATTCAGCGTTAATGATAATAACATGACTGAATGAAAAATGCAAGAGTTTTTTTGAATCATGCGGCATTTTCTGCTATTTTTATGATACGCTCTTTTCTGCATTTTTATGATACGATTATTTACAAGCGGAAATAAAGAACATATAATGTGTATATGTGTATAACAGGAGTGAAAATAAATGATTCGATTTAACAGTGATTATACGGAAGGGGCACATCCTCTGATTTTAGAAAAACTGATAGAGACAAATATGGAGCAGACAGGCGGTACAAAAGTAGGCGCATTGTTTGGTGAGGCAGTGGTCATTACCAAGGAAGAAATAAAAAAGGATTTCCGTTATCAGATCAAACGCCATGGCGGTATGCTGGCAAAAGGGCGTTTATTGGGTATTCAGTTCGAAACCTTATTTGATCCGGAACTGGCAAAGGGGTGTCTTTATTTTCAGATTTCTGCTCATGCAGCAAGGCTGGCAGAAAAACTTCGGGCAGCGTGGAAAACATTAGGATATGATGTGCTTATAGATTCACCTACCAATCAGCAGTTTCCCATTTTGCCGGATGAGCTGATTCAGAAGCTGAAGGAGACATATGCTTTTGAATATATGAAACGTATCGATGAGATGCATAGCGCAGTGCGGTTTTGTACCTGCTGGGCTACCAGGGAAAGTGCAGTGGATGCGCTGATTTCTGATTTAAAATAAAGAAAAATGTTATGAAAATCAACTATGTCACCCAATGCATGAAAAAGATTCATGCATTGGGTGAATTTTTTTCATACAGAGTACTTTACAATGACGAAAAAAGTGGTAAACTGTAAAAGTTGTTACTATTTACAAAGAAAAAAAGCAGATGAAGAAGCAAATACAGATTATGAGGGGATAGAAAATGAAAAACGGAATTGAAATCAGATGGCATGGCCGCGGTGGTCAGGGTGCCAAGACAGCAGCGCTGCTTCTGGCGGATGTTGCTTTCAAGACAGGAAAACATGTACAGGGATTTCCTGAATACGGTCCGGAACGAATGGGTGCGCCTATTACTGCATATAACCGAATCAGTGAAAATCAGATCCGCGTACATTCCAATATATATGACCCGGATTTTGTGGCAGTGGTGGATGAGACGCTGCTTCATGCAGTGGATGTAACCGCAGGCTTGAAGGAGAATGGCGCAATCGTGGTAAACACGTCGAAATCTCCGGAGGAGATACGACCCCAGTTAAATGGTTATAAGGGACGGGTAGTAACTGTGGATGCGAGAAAGATTTCCGAGGAAGCTCTTGGAAAATATTTTCCAAATTCCCCGATGCTGGCTGCCATGGTTGCCACCAGCGAAGTGATGCCGAAGGATGCATTTTTAAATGAGATGAGAGCGTCTTATCAGCATAAATTTGCAAAAAAGCCGGAGGTTATCGAGGGAAATATGAAAGCTCTTGAGATGACCTTCGATGCAGTTGCCGGAAAGTAGGAGGTATACATAGATGAGAACAGATATTACGAAGATAAATGAAAGGACATCCCATGTGGATATGACGGAAGGCTGTCATATTTATGCGGCGGGTACTTCAAAGCTGTTTAAAACCGGTGAGTGGCGCAATAATACACCGGTATATCTGGCAGATAAATGTAAACAGTGTCTGCTGTGTGTGCCGGTATGTCCGGACAGTTCCATTCCAGTGGCAGATAAAAAGAGAACAGAGTTCGATCTGGATCACTGCAAAGGCTGCGGTATCTGTGCAGCGGTTTGTCCGTTTGGAGCAATTAAGATGAGGGAGGGTGTGTAATATGGCCATCAAAGAACGTATGTCAGGTAACGAGGCAGTTGCCTACGCAATCAAACAGGTAAATCCTGATGTTATGCCGGCATTTCCCATCACACCGTCTACCGAGATTCCGCAGATGGTGTCCAGTTACATTGCAAACGGGGAGATTGATACGGAGTTTATTCCGGTGGAGAGTGAGCATTCTGCCATGAGTGCAGCTATCGGTTCTTCTGCGGCGGGGGCGCGTACCTTAACTGCCACATCCTCCGCAGGTCTTGCGCTGATGTGGGAGGAGCTGCTGCTGGCGGCATCCAACCGTCTGCCCATTGTATTGACACTGGTGCTTCGTACTTTGTCCGGCCCGATCAACATCAACTGTGATCATTCCGATGGCATGGGCGCCCGTGATACCGGATGGATTCAGCTTTATGCAGAGAACAATCAGGAGGTGTATGACAACTTTATTCAGGCATACCGCATTGCAGAGCATAAAAACGTGCACCTGCCTGTTATGATCTGTCAGGATGGCTTTATCACCAGTCATGCGGTGGAGAATATTGAGCTTTTGGAGGATGCTCCGGTTAAAGAATTTGTGGGTGAATATCATCCGGAAGAATTTCTGTTAAATCCGGGCAAACCTATGGCGGTTGGCCCCTATGCAGTGACTAATTATGTCATGGAGGCAAAGAAAAATCAGGAGATTGCTCTGGAAAATGCCAAACCGGTAGTTCTGGAAGTGGGAAAGGAGTTCGGCAAAATTTCCGGGCGTGAGTACGGATTTTTTGAGGAATACAAAACAGAGGATGCAGATTATATCATGATCATCATCGGATCTGCTGCCGGAACAGCCAAGGAAGCGGTAGATGAGCTGAGAGAACAGGGTATAAAGGCAGGTGTTTTGAAACTCCGCATGTTCCGTCCGTTTCCGGCAGAGGAGATTGCGCAAGCTGTCAAAAACTGCAAAGCGCTGGCTATCATGGACCGCTGTGAGAGTTACAATGGATGCGGCGGTGTGCTTGGCAGCGAGGTTATGGCAGGACTGTATCGGAGCAGAGTTTATGTGGAGGCCATCAATTATATCTACGGTCTTGGCGGACGTGATTTTACTGTGGAAGATGCAGCAGGTATTTTTGAAGAACTGGAAGATGTGGCAGTGAACGGAAAGAAAGCAGAACAGTTCCGTTACATTGGCTTGAGATAGGAGGGGACGACCATGAGCGAATACAAATTTGGCGAATATAAGTTTAAAGATGTCATGAGCAAACCGGAACGTCTGGCTCCGGGACATAGAATGTGCGCAGGCTGCGGCGCCACCATCGCAGTGAGAGCAGTGCTGCGTGCGCTGCATGAGGGGGATCAGGCGGTCATCGGTAATGCTACCGGATGTCTGGAAGTATCTTCTTTTATGTATCCTTATACGTCCTATGAGGACAGCTATATCCACAATGCGTTTGAAAATGCAGGCGCTACCATGAGTGGTGTGGAGACCGCATATAAGGCTTTGAAAAAGCGTGGAAAACTGCCTGCGGATGCAAACTTTAAATTCATTACCTTTGGCGGTGACGGCGGTACATATGATATCGGTTTCCAGTCTCTGTCCGGCGCGATGGAGCGTAATCACGATATGGTTTATGTGTGCTATGATAACGGTGCATACATGAATACCGGTATTCAGCGTTCCTCAGCAACACCGATGTATGCAGATACGACGACGACTCCGGTTGGAAGCCAGTCCAACGGTAAAATGCAGAACCGTAAAGATCTGGCAAGCATTATTGCGGATCATGATGTGCCATATGTGGGTCAGACGACCATGATCGGCAATTTCAGTGATATCTATAAAAAATCGGAGAAAGCCATCTATACAGAGGGTGCGGCTTTTCTGAATATTATGGCGCCCTGCCCAAGAGGGTGGAGATATGAAACCGCAGAAATTATGAAAATCTGCAAGCTGGCAGTGGAGACCTGTTACTGGCCGCTGTTTGAGGTGGATCATGGCAAATGGATACTTTCCTATATGCCGAAGAAGAAGCTGCCGATCGAGGATTTCTTAAGAGAGCAGGGAAGATTCAAACATCTGTTTAAACCGGGAAATGAGGATCTGATCGCACAGTTCCAGGCCGAGGTGGACCGCAGATGGGAGGATCTGCTGTACAAGTGTGACCGCTGATAAATCAGTTTATTAAGTCCGTTCTGAAATAAAGCATTTACTTTTTGGTTATGTTTGTGTAAGATAGAAGTGGTGTTATGAATTACAGATGATAAAAGATGAGAGGAGATTGACATGTCTGAAACAACACAGCACAAGGAAGCAAATGCAGGACCGCTTGGACTGCTTGGCTTTGGAATGACAACTATTTTATTGAATCTGCACAATGCAGGTGTGATCGAACTGTCCATCGTGATCCTTGCTATGGGAATCTGCATGGGCGGACTGGCACAGATCATAGCCGGAATTATGGAGTTTAAGGCAGGAAATACCTTTGGTGCGACTGCGTTTACCTCTTACGGTTTATTCTGGTGGTCACTGGTACTTATTTTTGTAACTCCGTTTGGTCAGGCAGCCGATGGCATATCTTTGGGATTTTATCTGCTGCTTTGGTGCATCTTTACTGCTTTTATGTTTATTGGAACAATGAAAGCAAACCATGCGACCCAGATCGTATTTGGAAGCCTTGCCATTTTGTTCCTGCTTCTGGCGCTGCATAATTTTACGGGAAGCCATGTACTTGGTATTATTGCAGGAATTGAGGGTATTTTCTGCGGAGCAAGCGCTGTATACACAGCAGTAGCAGGTATTGTAGACGGAGAGTTTAACAGACCGATCATGCCGGTGTAGGAAACCCGGGGG
>CAYRZL010000143.1:0-4567 GCA_964428795.1 uncultured Lachnospiraceae bacterium
AAACCGGAATTTTTGGATTGACACATTCGCTCTCCTGTTATATCATAGTTGGCACAGGAAAAAGGAACTACAGGATAAAATGGCAGGATGAAATGATGATAATTGAGATTGATTTTGAGAGTAATGAGGCATTATATATGCAGCTGCGCAACCAGATCATACTGGGCATTGCCACCAGCAGATTTCAGGAAGGAGAAGCACTCCCTTCGGTACGCCAGATGGCAGAGACCATCGGTATAAACATGCATACCGTGAACAAGGCATATACTGTACTGAGACAGGAAGGTGTGATCCGTCTGGACCGCCGCCGGGGTGCGGTGATCGCAGTGGATGTGAATAAGCTGCAGGCATTGGAGGAAATGACAGACAGCCTGCGGGTTATTTTGGCGAAGGGCTGCTGCAAAGGCGTATCCAGAGAAGAGGTACATGGGCTGGTAGATGAGTTGTTTGATGAATATCAAAGATAAGAGTGTGCTTATAGTAATGCAGAAAAGAGGTTTTTAGATTTGAGAAAAGAATATACCGAACAGGCGGACGCTGTCCTGGCATATGCGAAAAAAATATCCCGCATGATGCATCACAATTATATAGGTACGGAGCATTTGCTCCTTGGACTTCTGGAAGAGGAAAACAGTATGGCAGCCAGTATTTTAGAAGATCAGGACGTATCTAAAGAGCAGGTGCTGCATATGATCGAAGAGCTGATCTCACCTCAGGGTGGAGTGGGGATCAAAGACAAAGAAGGTTATACGCCGGGTACCCAGCGTGTCCTTATGCAGGCCTCAAAGGAGGCGGAGCGGTTTCATGTATCCCGGATAGGTACGGAGCATATACTGCTGGGAATCATAAAAGAGGAGGACTGTGCAGCTACACGTTTAATGAACACCATGGGGGTATCCCTGCCAAAAATGTATGTGGACATACTTACTGCAATGGGAGAGGAAGAACTGGCGGCGCAGGATATGAAGACCATGAAAAAAAATGGGATTCAATCCACTCCTTTTCTGGACCGATATTCCAGAGATCTGACCGAATTGGCAAGAGAGGGATTGTTGGATCCTGTTATTGGCAGAGAAAAAGAAATGAACCGTATGATACAGATTCTCAGCAGACGGGGAAAAAACAATCCGTGTCTGATCGGAGAACCGGGTGTAGGTAAATCCGCATTGGCAGAAGGGCTGGCTCAGATGATCGTGCTTGGCACAGTGCCGGATACCGTTATTGACAAAAGACTGGTGGTATTGGATCTGTCCGGTATGATCGCGGGCTCCAAATACAGGGGTGAATTTGAGGAGCGCATCAAAAATGTGATTTCCGAAGTATCAAATGCGGGAAACGTGTTGTTGTTTATTGATGAGATTCATACCATCATCGGTGCCGGCGGCGCGGAGGGAGCTATGGATGCTTCCAATATTTTAAAACCTGCCCTGGCAAGAGGAGAAATACAGCTTATCGGTGCTACCACCATAGAAGAATACCGCAAACATATCGAGAAGGATGCTGCGTTGGAGCGCAGATTTCAACCGGTCGTTGTGGAAGAACCTACCGTGGAGCAGACGATTCAGATCCTTCAGGGATTGAAGAGCAGATATGAGGAGCATCATGATGTCCGGATCACGGAGGGAGGAATCGAAGCGGCAGCCAGATTGTCAGAGCGGTATATTAATGACAGATTCCTGCCGGATAAGGCCATTGATCTGATTGACGAGGCTTCATCCAAAGTGCGTTTGGGTGGTATGAAATCCTCTGCATCTTTAAAACAGTTGAAAGAACAGATCAGTGAACTGCAGCAGAAATTGGAACTGGCATTTACCGGGCAGGATTTTCAGGCAGTCGGTGAATTGCGTCAGAAAAAGGAAGATGCTCAGAAAAAGTATGACAGAGCATTGAAACGTTATCAAAAAGATCTTCATTCCAGTCAGCCCATTGTGGGTGAAAATGAGATTGCGGAAGTAGTAGCTGAGTGGACCAACATTCCGGTAAAAAAATTGTCGGAATCTGATTTTCAGCGTTTACAGAAGCTGGAAGCCATTCTTCATAAGCGCGTCATCGCCCAGGAAGAAGCGGTGTCGTCTGTGGCAAAGGCAGTGCGCAGAGGGCGTGTGGGATTGAAGGATCCGAAGCGCCCGATTGGATCATTTTTATTCCTGGGACCTACCGGTGTGGGAAAAACAGAAGTTTCCAAGGCATTGGCAGAGGCAATGTTCGGCACGGAGCAGGCTATGATCCGTGTGGATATGTCAGAATATATGGAGAAGCACAGTGTATCAAAAATGATCGGTTCACCGCCGGGATATGTAGGATATGATGAGGGCGGACAGCTCAGTGAGAAGGTGCGCCGCAATCCGTATTCCGTGATCTTGTTTGATGAGATTGAAAAAGCGCATCCCGATGTGTTCAATATTTTGCTGCAGGTGTTGGATGATGGTCACATTACAGATGCTCAGGGAAGAAAAGTGGATTTTAAAAACACGATTCTGATCATGACGTCCAATGCAGGAGCTATGTCTATTATTGAACCAAAGCGGTTGGGATTTCGTTCTTCGGATGACGAGAAGGAAAACTATGATCGGATGAAATCCGGTGTCATGGAAGAAGTGCAGCGTATTTTTAAGCCGGAATTTTTGAATCGTATTGACGAGACCATTGTGTTCCATTCATTAAATAAAGAACATATGAAGAAAATCGTCACACTGATGGTTCGTACATTGGTGGAGCGCTGTAAAAATCAAATGGATATCACGCTGCATATTCGGGATTCCGTAAAGAAATATATTGTGGAAAAAGGATATAACCCCAAATATGGAGCCAGACCGCTGCGACGTATGATCCAGAATAAGCTGGAAGATGCATTGGCGGATGAGATTCTGGCAGGCCGCATCAAGGCAGGAGATCAGGTGGATGTGGGTATCAAAAATAATGAGGTTTGTTTCTATATAAAATAGAAGCTGACTGTTCTGAACCGTTGAAAAAGAGGAAAAAGAATGGCAAAAGCGAAAACAAGTGTATATTTCTGTCAGTCCTGCGGGTATGAGTCCGCCAAATGGATGGGACAATGCCCCGGATGCAGGGAATGGAACACGTTTGTGGAAGAGCCGGTGAGAAAGACGGTATCCGGACAAAAAACGTCAGGTACAGCGAGCCGAAGCTCTTCTACATTAAGACAGATTGAAATAACAGATACTATCCGTACCAGCACGGGGATCCGGGAACTTGACCGTGTGCTTGGAGGAGGTATTGTGCCTGGCTCGCTGGTATTGGTGGGCGGCGATCCCGGTATCGGAAAATCCACCCTGCTTTTGCAGGTTTGCAGGAATTTGTCTCACATACAAAAGAAAGTATTGTATATTTCCGGGGAAGAATCCCTGCAGCAGATAAAATTGCGGGCACAGCGTATCGGCGAATTTACAGATTCGCTTACCCTGCTGTGCGAGACAAATCTGGATATGATCGACGAAGTGATCGCAAAAGAAAAGCCGGATATCGTAGTGATCGATTCTATTCAGACTATGTACCGGGAGGAGGTTTCCTCTGCTCCGGGCAGTGTGTCTCAGGTGCGGGAGGCTACAAATATACTGATGCAGATCGCAAAGACCAGAAATATATCCGTTTTTATTGTTGGTCATGTGACAAAAGAAGGTGTGGTGGCAGGTCCTCGTGTATTGGAGCATATGGTGGATACCGTACTTTATTTTGAAGGGGACCGCCATGCAGCCTACCGTATTCTGCGGGGAGTGAAAAACCGTTTTGGATCGACCAATGAGATTGGTGTATTTGAAATGCGTGAGGACGGATTGAATGAGGTGGAAAATCCATCAGAATTTATGCTCAGTGGAAAACCGGAGGGAGCGTCCGGTTCTATCGTTGCATGTTCTATGGAAGGAACCCGCCCGATTTTATTAGAGATACAGGCGCTGGTCTGCCACAGCAATTTTGGTATTCCAAGGAGGACCGCAGCGGGAACCGATCAGAATCGTCTGAATCTGCTCATGGCAGTATTGGAAAAACGAGTGGGTCTGCCCATGTCATCCAGCGATGCCTATGTAAATATTGCAGGAGGTATCCGAATGAATGAGCCGGCCATTGACCTTGGTATCGTGCTTGCGCTGTACTCCAGTCTGAAAGATGTGCCTATTGGGGATAAGACTATCTGTTTTGGCGAAGTGGGCTTAAGCGGTGAAGTCCGTGCTGTCAGTATGGCAGAACAGCGGGTAGCAGAGGCAAAGAAGCTTGGATTTGAAACATGTATACTTCCTGAGGTTTGCAGAAAGAATATTCGGGATAAGGATGGTATAAACCTGATCGGAGTTTCTAATGTAAAAGAAGCGATCAGAGCAATCTAGTATATAAACTGATTCAGAGCCGCTATTTGTTCAGAATCGTTATTTGTCAGCAAAATGGGTATAATAGAAAGTAGTCAGACAATTCAGAAAACGACAAAAAAAAGCGAAAGATGATTTACTTTGAAAAAAAGTAAAAAATTGTGTTGACATTGTAAAATCATCGTGATATTATAATCAAGCTGACCGCGAGAGCGGCAACGAACCTTGATAACTGAACAGTGAAA
>CAYRZL010000144.1:0-4461 GCA_964428795.1 uncultured Lachnospiraceae bacterium
AAATGTATCCTGCAGTTAAGAGGTGTCCGACCATTCCTGAGTGATAAATTCGACATCACAAAGCATAAACGCTACAAGGAACTGGCGGACTATGACAAAAAGAATGAATTTGATATTGAGAAATATCTGAAACACGAACTGGTCATGCCGATGGAACAGGAATTTGATTACTATGAGTATGACGTAAGTGATGAGGATATGAATGAGGAATGAGACACGTTTTCTATGGATGTGTCTTATTTTTATGCGGATTTTTCAGAAAAGAGGTGAGATATGGGAAGTGTACATAACCGAGGACCGCCCGCAAAACCGATAAAAGGAAAACCACAATTTTTATCTCAAAACAATAAAAAAATAATTTGAAGAAAGGAAAAGAATCTGAATCCTGAGATACGCAGATGGTAATTTGCGGTGAAACGACAAAATAAGGTGTTTCGGGGGTTTGGGTTTCGGTGATTTATATGGCATTTTTTAGTTCAGCAATTAACATTTTACAGACACTGGTAGTGGCTATTGGAGCCGGTCTTGGTGTATGGGGTGTGATTAACCTCATGGAAGGATATGGCAATGACAATCCGGGGGCTAAGAGCCAGGGAATCAAACAGCTTATGAGCGGTGGAGGGGTTATCCTCATCGGCACACAGCTGATTCCGTTACTTGGTAACTTATTCGGCTAAGAGTAAAGGAGGAGATCATCCATGTTCAATGGCATTTTTGATGCAATCGAAGAGTGGATGCGGAGTCTCCTGACAGGGATCATCAATTCCAACCTGTCTACAATGTTCACCGATGTAAATGAGAAAACCGGAGAAATTGCGGCACAGGTTGGACAAACCCCACAAGGGTGGAACAGCAGTATTTTCAGTATGATCAGAAGCCTTTCAGAGTCAGTAATCCTGCCTATTGCGGGCATTATCATTACCTTTGTACTCTGCTATGAGCTGATTTCCATGCTGACAGAGAAAAATAATATGCATGAAATTGATACATGGATGTTTTTTAAATATTTCGTGAAAATGTGGATTGCTGTTTATCTTGTCAGCCATACCTTTACGATTACCATGGCAGTATTTGATGTCGGACAGCACATTGTAAATAATGCTGCCGGGGTGATTACGGGAAATACAGCCATCGACATATCTTCGGCTTTAACGAATCTGGAAGCCACGATGGAGGCAATGGAAATCGGAGAACTGACCATATTGATGCTGGAAACCCTGATTGTCAGCTTCTGTATGAAGATCATGACTGTCTGGATTACGGTAATCCTGTATGGACGTATGATAGAGATTTATCTGTATACTTCGGTTGCACCTGTTCCGTTTGCAACAATGACAAACAGGGAATGGGGACAGATTGGAACAAACTATTTCAGAGGGTTGTTTGCCCTCGCATTTCAGGCATTTCTGATGATGGTATGTGTCGGCATCTATGCGGCACTGGTGGCAGGAATCCAGTTATCGGATAACCTTCATTCATCATTATGGGGCGTAGCAGCTTATACAGTAGTCCTATGCTTCAGCCTTACAAAGACGGGAAGTCTGTCGAAGCAGATTTTTAACAGTCACTAATTGGTCGTGATTTCGGAAACAAAGAAAGGAGTGGTTTTAATGGCTTATGTGAGCGTACCGAAAGATCTGACAAAAGTAAAAAATAAAGTTGCTTTTAATCTGACAAAACGTCAGATTATCTGTTTTGGTGTGGGTGCATTGATTGGAATTCCGTTTTATTTCCTTACAAGAAGTGTGCTTGGAAACACGAATGCGGCAACCGGGATGGTGCTTTTGATGCTTCCGGCTTTTATGTTTGCTATGTATGAAAAAGACGGGATGCATCTGGAACAGATTTTGATGAACTTCATCAATGTCCGTTTCCTTCATCCATCCGTAAGAAAATATGAAACTGAAAATTTTTATGAATCAGATTTGCCGAAGAAAAAAACTCCGGCAAAGAAAGGAGGTAGCAGGAGTGCGAAAAAATAAGAAGCATTCTAATCCTGAAAAGGTGAAGAAAAATCAGAAACGTTTTTCCAATGGCAGTAATAAGCAGAAAGAAAAACGTGAAAAAGAAAAGAGAATGACAGCCCAGAAGACCATTGCCTATAAGGAAATGGGACGGGATGGTATCTGCCGGGTACAGGGAAACATTTATTCCAAAACAATCCGGTTCTATGACATCAACTATCAGCTTGCACAGAATGAAGATAAGAATGCCATTTTTGAAAACTGGTGTGATTTTCTCAATTACTTTGACAGCACGATTCATTTCCAGCTGTCATTCATCAATCATAAGAGCAGCATGAAGGAATATGAACGTATCATTCAAATCAAACCTCAGAATGATGAATTTGATGATGTCCGTATGGAATATGCCCAGATGCTGAAAGACCAGCTTGCAAAAGGGAATAATGGTCTGGTTAAGTCGAAATATATTACCTTCTCCATTGAGGCAGACAGCTTGCAAAAGGCAAAACCAAGACTGGAACGTATTGAAACAGATATTCTGAATAATTTCAAGGTACTCGGAGTTACAGCATACCCGCTGAATGGAGAGGAACGTCTTCAGATTTTATATGAAACATTTAATCCGGATTCCGGGGTGCCTTTCCAGTTTGACTATAAACAGCTGTTAAAAACCGGGCTGACGACAAAGGATTTTGTTGCACCCACCAGTTTCCTGTTTAAATCCGGAAAAGATTTTATGATGGGAGATACCATTGGGGCAGCTTCCTATCTGCAGATTCTGGCACCGGAGTTGACAGATAAAATGCTTGCAGAATTTCTGGATATTGATAAAAACCTCATTGTCAATCTCCATGTGCAGTCCGTAGATCAGATGAAAGCGATCAAGCTGGTCAAAAGTAAAGTAACGGATATTAACCGGATGAAAATTGAAGAGCAGAAAAAGGCTGTAAGAAGTGGGTACGACATGGATATTCTTCCGTCGGACTTAAACACGTATGGCGGTGAAGCCAAAAGACTTCTGGAAGACCTTCAGTCGAGAAATGAGCGTATGTTCCTTGTGACAGCGCTCTTTTTAAATACAGCGAAGTCGAAGCAGGAACTGGAGAATGCAGTGTTCCAGACAGCGGGTATTGCACAGAAATATAATTGTGTGCTCAGAAGGCTTGATTATATGCAGGAGGAAGGATTGATGAGCAGTGTTCCTCTTGGTGTATGCCATGTACCGATCAAACGGGCATTGACAACAACTTCCACAGCTATTTTTGTTCCGTTTACGACACAGGAACTGTTCATGCCGGGAGAATCACTCTATTACGGATTGAACGCATTGTCGAATAACATGATTATGGTTGATCGTAAGAAATTGAAGAACCCGAATGGGCTGATCCTTGGTACACCGGGAGCCGGTAAGTCTTTTGCTGCAAAGAGGGAGATTACCAATGCCTATTTCGTAACAGATGATGACATTATCATTGGCGATCCGGAAGGCGAGTATTATCCTCTGGTAAATGCCCTGGGCGGACAGGTTATCCATATTTCCCCGAACAGCAAGGATTACATCAATCCGATGGACATTAACATGGATTACTCTGATGATGATAACCCATTGGGGGTAAAGAGTGACTTCATTCTTTCCCTTTGTGAGTTGATTATGGGTTCCAGAAATGGAATCGAGGCAGAGGAAAAATCGGTAATTGACCGTTGCCTGCCATTGGTATACCAGAAATATTTTGAAAACCCCGTACCGGAGAATATGCCGGTCCTTGGGGATCTGTATAACTGCCTGAGAAGTCAGAAAGAACCGCAGGCTCAGAGGATTGCAACAGCCCTTGAGATTTATGTAAATGGTTCTTTGAAAGTGTTCAATCACAGGACAAATGTACAGCTGGATAACCGTATTGTATGTTTTGACATTAAGGATTTAGGGAAACAGCTGAAAAAGTTGGGTATGCTCATCGTGCAGGATCAGGTGTGGAATCGTGTGACCATCAATCGTTCCAGCCATAAGTCTACCAGATACTATATGGATGAATTCCACCTTTTGTTGAAGGAAGAACAGACCGCAGCATATTCGGTGGAAATTTTCAAAAGATTCCGTAAATGGGGCGGTATTCCTACGGGTATCACGCAGAACATTAAAGACCTTCTTGCCAGCCGGGAGATTGAGAATATCTTTGAAAACTCGGATTTCATTCTGATGTTAAATCAGGCTGCAGGAGATAGACAGATCCTTGCGAAACAGCTGAATATCTCTCCATATCAGTTATCTTATGTAACAAACAGTGGAGAGGGTGAGGGGCTGCTTTTCTATGGAAATATCATCATTCCATTCAAAGATAAGTTTGACCGTCGGCTGAAACTCTACTCATTAATGACATCGAAGCCTTCTGAAATGGCGGAGAACGACAGAAAGGGAAGTAAACAGGAGGGATAAGACTTTGCGAAGATTTTTGGAGGGTATCCTGATGATTTTATCCATTGTGCTGCTCTCCATCAG
>CAYRZL010000145.1:0-2695 GCA_964428795.1 uncultured Lachnospiraceae bacterium
ACTTTATTCAGAAAGGGTATGTTCATGACAAAACAGGAGATTTTTGATAAGATAAGGGGAAAAGTTATCGTATCCTGCCAGGCAGTTCCGGGCGAACCGCTGTATGTGGAGGAGAAATCCATCATGTACCTGATGGCGAGGGCTGCAAAGCGTGCCGGGACTCCGGCAATCCGCACCAGCAGCATCCGGGATGTTGTTGCTATCAAGGCGGAGACGGGGCTTCCTGTCATCGGACTTGTGAAGGTCCGGTATGAGGGCTTCGAGAGCTATATCACGCCGACGATGAAGGAAGTGGACGATCTGGTGGAGGCTGGTTCTGATATTATCGCTTTTGACTGCACCGATCAGAAGCGGGGCGATGGAAAGACCATCAGTGAATACATTACGGAGGTGCGCACAAAGTATCCCGAGGCCATTCTGATGGCGGATATTTCCACGTATGAAGAAGGGATCAACGCATGGAAGCTTGGAATGGATATGGTGGGTACGACCATGAGCGGATATACCAGCTATTCACCAAAGCTTCCGGGGCCGGATTATGAGCTGGTAAGAAGGCTGTCATCAGAAATCGATGTTCCGGTCATCGGAGAGGGAAGGATCCACTCACCGGAGCAGGCTGTAGAAATGCTGGATGCGGGCGCTTTCGCCGTAGTTGTCGGAGGCGCGATAACGAGACCGCTTGAGATCGCCGCACGGTTCATACAGGCGGTGGAAAAGCGATAAGAAAGGAAAACAGGTATTATGTCAAAGTATGATATTAATAAATTCAGAAACATAACAGTTGCTTTAAATACGCCTTTTCAAAAAGATGGAAGCGTAGATGTCCAGGCAGTAAAGAATGTTTCCAGATATTTCAGAGACAAGGGCGTAAAGCAGATGTATGTCTGCGGAAGTACGGGAGAAGGTTTTCTGCTGGATACGGAGGAACGTAAGCTGGTTGCGGAGACCGTGGTAAACGAGGTCGGAGATGACATGAATATTATCGTGCATGTCGGATGCCCGGATACGAGACATTCCTGTATCCTCGCAGAACATGCGGAAAAAATCGGCGCTGCGGCCACCTCGGCTGTTCCATGCGTATACTACCGCCCCGGAGAGGAGAGCGTTTACAGACACTGGACGGAGATTACAAAGGCGGCGGATCTTCCCTTCTTTATTTATAATATTCCGCAGCTCACAGGCTTTGATCTTTCCATGAACCTGTTTAACAGGATGCTGGCGAATGAGCGGGTGGCGGGCATAAAATGCTCCTCCGACCCGGCTCAGGATATCCTTCGGTTCAAGCTGGCCGGTGGAAAGGATTTTATCGTGTTCAATGGGCCGGATGAGCAGTTTGTGGCAGGCCGTATTCTGGGCGCGGACGCAGGGATCGGCGGGACATACGGAGCAATGCCGGAGCTGTATCTGAAAATGGATGAGCTTATAAACCGCGGCGAGTGGGAAAAGGCAGCCAGGGTTCAGGCAATCGTGACACCGCTTATCTACAGGATCTGTTCCTTTGCTTCCATGCATGGAGCGGTGAAGGGGATCATTACCCTGGACGGTTGTCCGATGGGCGATCCGAGGCTTCCGTTCCTTCCTGTAGCTTTGGATGATCCAAAGCTGGTGGCACTTTATCATGATATTAAAAAAGCAATTGCGGACACAAAGGATATGTGATATAATTTTTAAAGTATGGGCGCGGAGATACGGGCCCATAGTGTTTTGTTATACCCGTGAATGAAATTGAGTACCATTTCTGATTGTTTGCTTTGGCGATTCGAATACACATGGTTACTGTGCGGATAATCAAAGAGATTTTTGATAGACCATAGGAGCAGATTCTATTTTCTGCTGAAGGTGCGGTAAATTGAAAGGAGAAGGATTGCGGCAGTGATTATCAGTGAGCGCATTTTTTGTATTTTGAAAGAAAAAGGAATATCTCAGAAAGCGTTTTCTGAAATGACAGGAATTGCGCAGAGTACCATCAGTGACTGGAAACGCAAGAAGACAAATCCGGCATCAGACAAACTGATGGTCATTTCCAGAGTGCTGGATATATCACTGTTTGAGCTGTTGGGAGCAGACGGTGACAATGCGGAGCATATTGTTATCGAGGAAGGCTCTGAGGACTATATGTTTCTGGATGCTTTCCGTTCCCTGGAGACAAACCAGAAAGCAATGGTGCTGGGCTATATGGATGCGATGCTGAAAAAAATACGCTGAAAATCAGAAATAAAAAATATTCCGGCTGCCGGATTAGCAACCGCGCAGTTGGAAAATATCAGGAACTGCCACAAAATAACTCGTGCAGATTGCGAAGAATAAATTTTCATACGCAAGGCGGAGGCGGGAGGCAATGCAGGCATTGCTGACTGACGACAATGCGCCGCATGGAAATTCAGACAGGCAAGACACGTGAGTTGTTTCGCGTCAGTTCTTTAATTATTGTTCAATCTTTTCTGTCAGTGGCTGGCTGAACTGCAGCAAATATGCAAAAGCTGCGAAGCAGCGGGTTTTGCAAATGGGGCGCGGAGAGCTGTAACTGAATCGCAACAGGCATGTTTAGAATGACATATTTTATTCTTGACAAGTTCCCTGATTTATGATAATATCCGTATATACGAATAAATAAAACGTAAATACGGATTAAGGAATTCAGAAGCAGAAAGGGGGAAAGCAACAAAGCAATGAAGTAACAAAAACAATAAAGCAA
>CAYRZL010000145.1:2795-4390 GCA_964428795.1 uncultured Lachnospiraceae bacterium
AAAAGCAATAAAAGTTATAAAAGCAAGCATGGGGCACACACTTGCTTTTATCATCATTCTTCTTCTGATTCTGCAGGGATAAATTCCAGTAGATCCTCGATCCGACAGTTTAATGTGGAACAGATACGAGCCAGAACAGCAGTATCCAACCGTGTGATTTGATTATTGCAGTATTGATTGATCTGAGAACGCTGCATCTCAGCGTGATGGGACAGCTTATTTTTACTGATACCGCGTTTCTTTATCAATTCATCCAGTTTGATACGAATATATCCGTAGTCCTGATTATACATCCTATTTACCTCTCCATATGGTTTATCAAAATACGAACAAGTATTTGACAATTCTAGTGTATGAAATGTAGAATAGAAATATAAGTTCTAAGATGTCTTGTCAGATTTCTTACACATACAGGATAGTAAATATTTATATCTGGATAAAGGACCATAAATATTGATTAAGGGTGAAGGCAGTATGTACAGGTTTTGAATTAGCGGATCATTATTTCAGAAGGCCATATCTCTGTTCATGCCTGATAATGGCCTGACGTATGAGATACAGGACTTCTCCGTTTATAGAACGGCCATTATATTCAGCAAGACTTTTCAGTTTTTTATGAGTTTCGGAGTCGATTCGCAGACCTAAATGTTTATCTTTTTCCATAATTATTCCTTTCAGATTAAAATAAGTATATAATGGGTTTATAAGTACATTTTAAGTACGCTCTGAAATATGTGTTTAAAATGAACTTATTTTAAGTACACGGAATCTGATTTTCAGAAGTTGAAGGAGTATTTGTGATGATATTCAGGGCAAAGGCCGGGAGAAAAAACAATTCAAAAAAGGAGATATTATCCGTCAGTTTTAGCCAGGTAAGATTATGGAAAACTATATCGTGTATCCTGATGATACTTTTGGTATGCATGCTGTTTCAAAGAGTGGCAGAGAGATATCTGGCAAGCCAGGAGCAGGAGTTGATCGCATACCGTGATATACAATCAAAGCTTGAAGACAAGTCTTCCTGTCTGCTTTGTGGGGATGATTCCCGGAGTATGATAAATTATTATCGGCAGTTTGATACGATCGGATTGATTTCACTGAATGACTGGTATATGGTGGATTTTTCTCTGAATTCAGACGAAGACATGGCAACAGGCAGCGAATCATATGGCGAAAACATATCGTCTGACGGTAAAACATCTGACAGGTGGGCATCCGTCAGCGGCTCATCTGGCCAGGCGGCATCCGCCTTGACTCAGGTAAATACGGGATTGATGCATATATTCGCCGATACCATATCTTCCGGACACAGGATGGCGATGCAGGTGACATGGGGAAGGGATCTTACCCTGGATACGACTCTGGTAGAAGAACACCTTTGCGCAGATTGCCTTAGAAAGGTTGTTGATTCGCTGACGATAAGCAAACGCCGGTATGAAAATAAATCGCCCATACCACTCTGCCTGGTGGATTTTCAGACATTGGAACTATATTCTGTACAGGACTGGCAGACAGAATATTGTATCAGAGGTTACTGGATCGATTTGCAGTATTCTGATGACGGGGTATCCATAAAGGCGTATTGCTGAGGGATT
>CAYRZL010000146.1:0-4234 GCA_964428795.1 uncultured Lachnospiraceae bacterium
AACCATACTTATGACTACCCGGAGCAGATCAAAACGATGCTCTCCATGCTGGAGGGCGAAGGAATCCGCTATTTTGGTTTGACAAATGAAAAAAGAGAGTTTGCACCACTGGAATTTGACGAAGATGGTAACGAATATGCTATTTTCGGACATTGCTGGGAAGTTTATACCAAAACGAACAGGAATGCAAGGACGGACGATCGCATAGTAGACTGTGGTTATCAGAGGTTCTACAGGGAAGTAATTCGTTATATGAATGACCACCCGAAAAGAAAGATCATATGCTTTTTTCACTGGAACTTTGACATGGAAGAATATCCTTTTCCTGCGTATAAGAAACTTGCGCATGACCTGATCGATTATGGCGTGGAAGCTGTGATAGGCAATCATGCCCATTGCAGACAGGAAGTGGAAATGTACCACGGAAAAGTAATTGCTTACGGGCTGGGCAATTTCTATATGCCTGACGGCTATTTCTTTAATGGCAAGTTGAACTACCCACCGAAATCCCATAGGAATGTAGGAATCGAAATTTCTGCGGGGGGGGGTATACGACTGCATGAGTTTGAAACAGATACTCCGGATGGCTTCGCTCTTAAATTAATTAAAACCATAAAAATTGATGGCCAAGATGAGCCGGTGCGTCAAGAGAGTAAATACGATGAGAGCAAATATGAGGAATTCTTTAAAAAGAACCGCGTAAAAAGGAAGTTTACTCCCATTTTCAATACCTATGGTGACAGTATGGGAAACCGCCTGAAAACAGGATTTTGCATATGCAAGATTAATCTTATCCGTACCGTGAAGCAGGCAGGAAAGATTAGCAAATGATTTTTAGTAAACTCATTGGCGGAGAGGGCATAGAATATATGAATGTTTTATTGTTGACAATTGCAGCAAAGCGGAATCAGAAAATGATACGTGATATTGCCAATGAATTTATAAAAGCGGGGCATAAGATGTTTATTGTGTGCCCATCAGATTCAGAGTACATCGCAAGAGAGAAATTCGTGCTGATTGATGGGATACGTTACCTTTTTGTGAACAGCGGCAATACGGTAGGCAAGATTAACATAACAAAAAAAGTTTGGAATTTCATTATGACGGACCCAAGATACAAGAAGGCATTGAAGATCGCGGCTGACGGGATTGATATTGATGTTGTCCTGTATTCTACACCGCCTATCACATTGGCAAATACAATTATCTGGGCAAAAAGAAAATTCCATGCGGTGACCTATCTGATGCTGAAGGACATCTTCCCTCAGAATGCCGTTGATATGGGAATGATGAAAACATCAGGTGTCATGGGGCTTGTGTGGCGGTATTTCCGGCAGAAGGAGAAAAAATTATACGGAAACAGCGATTATATTGGCTGTATGTCACCGGCGAATTGCAGATATGTTTTGCGGCATAACCCTGAAATACCAAAAGGACGGGTCGGTATCTGCGTTAATTCCTATGTGAAAGAGCCGCTCAGGGAGATTGATACCAATGCGGTCAGAGAAAAGTATGGCATTCCAAAAAATAAAATTGTGTTCCTTTATGGGGGAAACCTGGGAAAGCCACAGGGGTTATCATACTTTGTTGATGTGATGAGGAGTAATAAGGACAAGGAGGACAGATTTTTCCTGATCTGCGGTGGGGGAAATGACCAAAGGACAATCCAAAACTATATCGACCAGGAAAAACCAGGTAATGCGAAGTATATGTCCATGATTTCACCTGACGACTTTGATGATCTGAGCCGTGCATGTGACGTTGGGCTTGTGTTTCTTGACCATAGATTTACGATACCGAATTTCCCTTCCAGAATTCTAAGTATCATGTTGAATGAAAAGCCGATCCTTGCTGCTACGGATTCAAATACAGATGTGGGAGAAGTGATTGCAGCCGGGAATATGGGCTGGTGGTGCGAAAGCACGGATATAAAGCCATTTAACCAATATCTGGATGAAATCTGTGCTCATCCGGCGCTTGCGGTGGAAAAAGGAAAGAACGCACGGAAGTATTACGAGACGCATTATACTTCAAAGATCGCATTTCAGCAGATTTTGAAAGGATTGGAACAGGTTGGGGAATTATGAATGAGTATGTAAATCGGACAATCAACTGCGCATTCCAGGTAAATCCGCTCACCGAGAAAACCAGACAGTACATCATAGACGGTTATTCACAGGAGAATAAAGAAGAACTGATCCGCGTAGCAACCAAGAAGAAGGTTCTGCCTGTGGTTGGAAGGATGATGATGGAGCTAGGTACTGATGTGGAATTATGGGAAGCCCATTATAAATATTTCAAAGAGCGTAATACCCGTGTAACAGAGCTTTTGGCAGATATTTTCGCGGCGTTTAATGTCAGTGGGATTACCAGAATCTGCGCTTTTGAGAATTATGGAGCCATGCTTGCTGCGGGTACAGATATCGCTCTGTATTCCTCCGGCGATGTAGATTTGTATGCGGAGGCAGATCAGAAGGAAGCGATTATCCGTATAATGGATACCTTCGGATACAAGCCTACAATGAATGAGATTAATCAACGGAATATTATGACGGAGTTCCTACGAGAGGATGGTATTATCCGCGTCAATGTTGCCTGGAAGCCTCTGCGAAGATTTTCTCTCCCTTTCAAGGCTCAGACTGGAAAGTATTTTCATTGGAATGAGATGGGATACTATAAAGATACAGCGATCCGGCTGCCATCACCTGAGACCTTGTTGTATCTGTGCTTTTTAAGAATAGCTGTCCATGGGTACTCGAGATCACCTGATATCAGGCTTTATATCGATACCTTCAATGCCAGCTATAATAACCCGGATTGGAATCAGGTGGTCGAGTGGGCAAAGCGTGATAGGGTTTATACAAAATTTGCGACAGTTGCAGCTATAGCGCATGATTTGATTGGCCTGGATGTCCCAGAGGCCGTACTACGCCATACAAAAGATGACAAGTATTCACAGAGAATCCTCTCCCTGACTTATGATTTTGAGAGGCATACGCTGAAATATGATCCGTCCGGGTTCAGTTTGTTGAAAGTAGAAGCTGCATCGGATAACAGGAGTGCTGCGGGTGAGATTGTCAATATGTTATTTCCACCGAAGGCATGGGTAAAAGAGTATTATAAAAATGAGAACGAAAACACAATGTCAGCCTACAGGAGATATTACAAGAGGTTACTGTGAGCTGCCGTGATGAGGGGATAGATAGTGAGGGTACTTTCAAGATATAAGATGCTCGCAGTGCATAATGGAAGAGCGCTTCTTTATTATAAAGGAAAACTTTATACGAAGAATATACGAAAGGGAACGAAGGAAGAATATCTTTTGGATCTTCCGATGTCCGCAAAGCGAAAAACAGTAGTCCGTTTTCGGCCCTTAGAGCGGTTGCTCAGGATGGAGCCGAGGCTTGCTGTGGCGCTTGAAGATGGCAATTATATTCTGTCCTGCTCCGGCAAAATCTATCATGTTGATTTTCAAAAGGGAGAGCTTACTGAGGAACTGCGGCTCCGACAGCGGATGAACAACCCATTGATGTTTGCGAAGAAGGAAAACGGGGATATCCTTTTCGGTGAGTACTTTAGCAATAATGCTCACGAAGAAGTGTGTGTGTTCGAAAGAGTCTACGGGGCTTGGAAAAAGGTATACAGTTTCCCTGCTGGTTTGATTTATCACATCCATGGGATCGTAGTTGATAGAGATAGAGTATTTATTTTGACTGGAGACGAAGACAAGGAATCGGCTATCTGGTACACGCAAGATGATTTTAACCACGTAGAAATGCTCGTGGGCGGCTCACAAAAGTTCCGTGCATGTGTCGCATATCCTTACCAGGGCGGCCTGATTTACGCTACTGATACTCCGCTGGAGCAAAATTATTTATATAGATTACGGCAGGAAAACGGTAAATGGGTCAATGAGATACTTGCTGAAATGCCTGGCCCGTGCATATATGGCACAGCTCGTGCGGATGGGTTTTATTTTGCAACTTCGGTGGAGCCGGATGCAACGCTTAGCGATATGCGATATCGGTTTTCATATAAACTTGGAAAAGGGGTAAAGGACAGATATACGCACATCATCCGATTTGCGCAGGATGGAAAAATCACGGAATCGGCGAAGTTCAAAAAAGATTTGTGGCCGATGCTTTTGTTTCAATTTGGGAACTGCTTGTTTCCTGATGCTGAGATGGATGAAGAACTGATAGTATGCCCACAGTCCGTAAATAGATTTGATGGG
>CAYRZL010000147.1:0-4201 GCA_964428795.1 uncultured Lachnospiraceae bacterium
AGGATTTCTACGAGTTTTTCTTTTGTATCAACACAATAGTCTCCACATGCACCGTCCCCGGAAACATATCCACACAAACCATCCTCTCTACCTGATACCCCCGTTCCTGCAGCACGGCCAGATCTCTCTGCAGGCTGGTCGGTTTACAGGAAATATAAAGCAGATTCTCTACGCCATAATCAATGATTTTCTGCAACGCCTTCGGATGAATGCCATCCCTCGGTGGATCCAAAATAATCACATCCGGTTTTTCCTCTATGTCATCCAGCACTTTCAATACATCCCCGGCGATAAACTTACAGTTATGTAAACCATTAAGTTCCGCATTTTCCCTTGCCGCCTCTACTGCTTCTTCTACAATCTCCACACCGATGACCTCCTTTGCCACAGGAGCCATCATCTGAGCGATCGTTCCCGTTCCGCTGTACAGATCATAAAGTATCTTATCTTTCTTTCCGTCCGCAAAACTGCCGCCGATAAACTCCCTTGCCGTCTCGTAAAGCACCTCTGCGCCCAGAGAATTTGTCTGGAAGAAAGAAAACGGTGATATTTTAAATTTCAATCCCAGCAAATGTTCAAAGAAATAATCCTGTCCATAGAGAATTTCTGTTCCCTCATCCTTGACTGCATCTGCCACACTGTCGTTTTTTGTATGGAGGATTCCGGCAACCGCTCCCATCAAAGGCGACGCAAGAATCGCATCACAAAAGCCCTTTAAAAGCTCTCGCTCCTTTATTTCTTCCATTTGAGTGGTTGTGATCAGATCAATGAGAATTTCTCCTGTTTTCACCGCTTTACGCACCAGCAAATGCCGCAAATACCCCACATGGCGCAGCCGGTGGAAAAACGGAATCTCTCTTTCAGCAAAATAGCGCTCTGCTGCGGTCAAAATCTGCCTGAAGTCCTCATCCACAATCTGACACTGATTCACAGATACAATATCATAAAAACTGCCTCTCTTATGCATACCAAGAGCCAGCGGTCCATCCTTGCAGGAATCCCCAAATGTAAATTCCATTTTATTTCGATAACCAAACGTGCGGGGACTTGCCTTGATTCCCTCAAACCAGTCATTATCCTCCCTGCGCACAACACGCTCCATCAATTCACGAACCTGTGCTTCTTTGAGTTTTAACTGTTCCTCATAAGGCAGGTTCTGATAGACACATCCGCCACAGGTTCCAAAATGCCCGCAAGAAGCATTTAAAAGCTCCAGCGGGGATTTTTCCAAGACCTCCAGCAAACGTCCCTCACAAGCCCCGTTTTTCTTTTTGCTTATACGAAAAGAGACCTTTTGCCCCGGTACTACATTCTTCACTGTCACCGGCCAGTCTCTTTCCCCCTCCGTTATTGTAGCATGTCCCTTATTCGGAAATACCACCTTTTCAATTATTCCCTCATATACTTCGCCTTTTTTCATCTTAATCTCCATTCCTTCGCCCTTAATCGGCGGCACAAACAGTATCGAAACCGGATGCGTGACAGTCAAGCAAAACAGCCGGCGCAAAAACTGCACCGACTGTCATTTTTTCACCACATTTAAAATGAAACATTATCATTCGTTCTTTACGAATTAGTCCTCAGCAAATGCTGCGTCTACATCCTCTTCGTCCTCATCATCAAAGAAATCATCTTCGAATTCATCCTCAAAATCGTCATCAAACTCATCAATGTAATCCGGAGCAAAATACTGATATACAAAACGTGCAATGATTGCAACTACCAGAATAGCTCCAATAATCGCAAAGATCCAAATAATCTTTGTATTTTTCTCTTCCTCTTTCTGTTTCTCAATAAACTTTGTGATTTTTGCCAAGCTCAATAAATCTTCCATTTTGAATCCACTCCTTTTTACTTTATTCCAAATCCATTGAAACAATGAATTATCACTCCAAACCTACATTTGTTATAGTCTACCACACCTTACGCAATTTTGCAAACGAAGCGAACATTTTTTTTACGCCCACCCGGTCAAAATTTACAGTGACCTCAAAATCTCTGCCTCCTTCTGCGATTCTGGTGACAGTTCCCTCTCCAAATTTCAAATGCCGAACCCGGTCGCCTTCCTCATATCCAAGATCACTTCGATTCTGGCTGCTGCCGCTAAAACCTTTGCGAATGCCCGCCGCCTCTAAGCTTCCATAACTGTTTTTTCCATAAGACGGTTTCGCATGAAAATTCTGCTTTGCTTTTGCGTACGCCTGGTCTTTCAAAAACTCAGGCACCTTTTCCTCATACATGGTTCCCTGCAGCAACTCATCCGGGATCTCTTTCACAAAACGGGATACCCGGTTCATCTGCGTTTCTCCTCTGACCATGCGCATACGTGCCGCAGTCAGTGTGAGATGCTTCATAGCTCTGGTAATACCCACATAGCAGAGACGCCGCTCCTCCTCCATCTCCATGGGATCATCCGCCACAATGGTCATATAGCTGGGAAAAATGCCATCCTCCATGCCGGACATATACACATTTGGAAACTCAAGACCTTTTGCGCTGTGCAGCGTCATAAGAACCACATAATCATTGTCCGTTTCCACATTGTCAACGTCCGAAACCAGCGCAACCTCCTCCAAAAACTCACTGAGATTGGGATGCTCCGCCTCCTGCTCATAGGCAGTGATCTTACTGATCAACTCATCGATATTTTCCAGACGTTCTCTGGATTCATCGGTATCCTCCGCCTCAAGCTCCGCGCGATACCCGGTCTCGTCCAAAATCTCTTCCACAAGCTCCGTCAGCCCGATATGCGGCAATTCACTGCGCCAGCGCTGGATCTGATTTACAAAAGGTTTTATCTTAGCCGCCGCACGCCCCAGTGTTGGAATATCCTCCGCCAGCTTAAGCGCCGTATAAAAACTTATATCTTCCTGCTGCGCATACACTTCCACCTTATTCAGCGTAGCCGCTCCGATGCCCCTCTTCGGCACATTGATAATTCTGCGCACCGCCAGAGCATCGCTGGCATTGTCAATCGTTTTCAGATAAGCGAGCAGATCTTTGATCTCCCGGCGCCCGTAAAAGTTAATACCTCCCACGATTTTATATGGGATACCGGAAAACACCATTTTTTCCTCCAGAATACGGGACTGGGCATTGGTACGGTACAAAATGGCACAATCCCCGTAGCTGCACTCACCTTTGCGCACTCTGGCCGCAATATTGCGCGCCACATAATCCGCTTCCTCAAACGCACTGTCAAACTGCTGAAAAAGAATCTTTTCCCCATCCTCATTCTCTGTCCAAAGCTCTTTCTCTTTTCTTCCCACATTGTTTGCGATCACACTGTTTGCCGCATCCAGAATATTCTGGGTGGAACGATAGTTCTGCTCCAGCTTTATGACCCTCGCACTCGGAAAATAGTGCTCAAAATTCAAAATATTTTTGATATTTGCACCACGGAACTTGTAGATGGACTGATCATCATCACCTACCACGCATAAATTGCCATGACCGGAAGCCAGCAGCTCAATAAGATGAAACTGTGCAGTGTTCGTATCCTGATACTCATCCACCATGATATATCGGAAACGATCCTGATAATATTTTCGCACTTCCTCATCCGCCCGCAGCAGCTCCACACACTTCATGATCAGATCGTCAAAATCAAGTGCATTGTTTCTGTGCAGACTCTGCTGATATTCCCGGTAAACCTGCGCCTGCTTCTGTTTCGCATAGTCTCCTGACGCCCGAAGCGTGAACTCCTCTGGCGAGATCAGCTCGTCCTTCGCAGAAGAGATCGCATTCAAAAACGTCTTTTTCTTATAAATCTTTGTATCGATCTCCAAACGCTTGCAGACTTCCTTCATCACCGTTTTCTGATCGTCTCCATCATAAATGGTAAAATTTGTAGAAAACCCGATACGATCAATATGTCTGCGCAAAATACGCACACAGGCAGAGTGGAAGGTCGACACCCAAATGCTGTCCGAACCATATCCCACCATCTCATTGATACGGTCACGCATCTCACCTGCCGCCTTATTTGTAAACGTGATCGCCATAATATTGTACGGATTTACCCCGCATTCCCCAATAAGATATGCGGTGCGGTGCGTAAGCACTCTTGTCTTACCGGAACCTGCGCCTGCCAAAATCAAAAGCGGTCCTTTTGTACAGTGTACCGCTTCCTCCTGTTCTCTATTCAAAAAAACTTCTCTGTCGTTAAAAGTAGACATAATACCTCCTGCTTTTATCGCTT
>CAYRZL010000148.1:0-4194 GCA_964428795.1 uncultured Lachnospiraceae bacterium
AATCTTACTTTGTAGCACCACATTCATTGCACACATCATAGCCTGGCGAATCCTCCACCCAGACTTCCTGTTCGACCATATTCCCATCCTCATCTTCAACACTCCATATCTCCGTATGGCTCATTCCATCTACATGTGTCCAACTATGGGTATGTGATGTAGATTGTCCTGAATCATCCGAAAGATTTTGATCGGAATCCGAATCATCTTGTAAGTCAGAACTCTGATTCGAGCCGGATGACGAGTTCGATTCAGCAGACTGACCAGAATTTGTATTCTGGCTGGTGTTTGAACTCTTATTGGTGTTTGAACTCTTATTGGTATTTGAACTCTGGCTGGTATTTGAGGACTGCTGCTTTTTCGCAGAATCAGATGATTCAGAATCTGATGTATCCTTTTTTTCTTCCGGCTTCTCCGATTCTGTCTCCTCTTCCTCCGTTTCTTCTTTTACCTCCAAAAGCGCTTTGTCCGATATCAGCACAGTTTCCCCGGCTTTTACTTTCTGTTCCGCCTGATTTTCAGTCAGCACAATTACCTGACACTGAACTTCAATTTCTGCCATTCCATCCAAACTTTCAATATCTGCCGATTTACCTGCAAAATCTTCTGAAACCTCTGACAGATTCGGTTCATATCCTCCGCTGATATAATCCCGGACAAGATCTTCATTCACAAACACCTTATATGTAATCTCATATGTTCCGGAGGACAGCAGGTCAATTCCGGATTCATCCACTTTTATTGCCTGAACAACAGCAGCATCTATTTTGACACCATTCAGCCAGTCCACATTTTCAGCTCCTAAAAGTACATTTCTGTCTGAAAGACCTTCGATCAAACCATTTAAATCCTCTCTGGTTAATTCCTGCTGTTCTTCTGGTTCTGCCTCCGATAGAACAGAAATCTTTGAAACAACCGGCTGATTCTCTTCCTCTTTTCCGCATCCCACGGTAAAACCAGCAATCAGCATACTCATTCCGATAGCAAACATCCATTTTCTTACGTTTTTCCATCTCACGACAATTTTCACCTCTTATTCATCTCTGTCTAACAACTTCCCATATACTCTTCTACAATTATTTCTGTCATCATAGGCAAAAAAGCCATCCGCCCTTTTCCTGTACAGGTCTTTCATTATACATCCGTCTTGCATATAAGAAATTATTGATTCCACAAGCGCATCCAGATCATATACAACTTCTCCAAATCCATCCTTCTCATAATCAAAATATCCTTTATCATATGTGTGCTCTCCTGAGAAAAAGCGTTCCTGATCAAACTGCGCATATATAACAGGTTTTCTTAGATACGCAAAATCCATAGCGGTTGAAGAATAATCTGTCACAAGAAGGTTCGCCTGTGCAAACACATCTCTGTATTTCTTATCCAGATCAAATAACTGTACACGCTTATCCTCACAAAATTTGTCCATGCATTCCCGGAGATTCGTATGGGGCATAAAACAAAGTGTAAAACCATATTTGTCACATGCATCAAGCAGCGCACTATGGTTCAGCAATGCATGATAAAATCGGAAATAATCTGTTTCAGTAATACTATCACTCACATGCACCGCATCCTTATCCGACAAAGCAGCATTAAAATCTTTCATCAGCCATTTGCGCCATGTAGGCATAACTACAATATAATTTCTTTCATCATGATATAAACGATCATATCGGGGGAGTCCCGTCAACCAAACCTGTTTATTATAATAATAATCTCCTTCGCGGATAGACTGAGCTTCCTTGTAGGCAGTACATATAAAACCATAGATATTTTTATTAAAACGATTCAACCATCTGCTCAGATCATCCTTGATTACCCCATGCTGCAAAAAGACAAATTTACTCTCACAATAAAAGTCCCGAAATACATCTCCAACTGCTCCTCTTCGCCACACCGGATTAATAATATACTCATCTGCCTGTGAAGAAATGATATAATCCGCCAGAAGATGAAGAACCATATGTTCTCTGGAATCCTGTGCAACAACCTTTCCGATTTCGGAAAGTCGCTTATAGTCTTTTGATTCCGGATCTATCACAAACCAGACATCTATATCCGGGTGTTCCTGTTCCACAAGGAATCGGAACATTGCTTCCCCATTATCATCTGCTATACTATAACGATCCGATACAAGCCATATTTTTTTATCATCTGTTTCTGAAATCTTCCGATAAGGATTCCTCCAACTTTTATCAAAAGCTTCTCTCCGAATAGAAACCGCTTTCTGCACTTCTTTATCACGCCCATATTTTCCCCGCAGAATCTGCTTTTCAAAATCCTCTTCCAATTCTATCAACCTTTCAGGGGAAGTTATGCGAGTAACCAGCAGACTATTTTTTTTCATCTGAACAGCCCAGTCTTCTTTCACATAATAAGACCATGTGTAATTTTTTGAAATCGGCATAAATTTCCCCAGATTCACATGGGTTTTAATCACATCCTGATTTTGGACTGTAGTTCCAAAATAAATTTCACCAATTGACACAGACTCCAACGGAATATGTACATGGAATGCCTTTGTATACAAAGCCGTTTCACTCAGGATTTTCACATCTGAATCTCTCCCTGCATCATTCTCCACAGGAATTTTCACACCATTCATCTTGACCCATGTTTCAAATACCGGCTCAAGGCTTGAATTCATGCCTTCAAGGATAAGAAAGCCATCCTTGATTTCCATAAATTCAAGTTTCAGATAACACCCCGCCGCATCATAACAGGAAAATCCCTCAAACGAATACCGGATATTTTCTCCTTCCACAGTTCGATGAGGCTCATGGCCAGTTCTTATACTGCACAGATAAAAGAAATGTTCCCTGAAAAGCTGCTTTTGCGCCATGATCACATCCAAATCCAATTGTCTCACCAGGCTTTTAATCAGCTTTCTATATTCTGCAAATCCCTCTTCACCAACAACACTTTTCGCTAACTCTCCGTCTCCATCAGATCTCAGTCTCCACTGTAATTGCCCCATCACAGCAGTCTGGACATATTTTGGCACCATTCCATAAGTATCCTGAGCTTTTCTCATCAGTCCCCCCAGCATCTCTGTAACATATGGAATATAATAATTTTCTGTATTCTTGCTCTGCTGAACCGCAGATAATTCTCCACTGCTTCTACGACGATACCAGTAAGTACAAGTACTCACCAATCCAATACAGGGTTTATCCGAAAAAAGGACTTCATGTGCAAAGGTAATATCCTCTCCGTTAATTAAATTGCTGTCAAACGTTATTTTTCCACGAACAGAAGCAGTTTTAAAAAGAGTTGCCGCAGTAAAATACTGAGGCTTGTCCCACTCATTCATCATGTCAAGAATCCGATTGCCCTGTGCAAACCGATAAGTCGTCCAGTGATCTCCTGTCTGACCGTCAAAAAATCTCAGAGGATACGTTACCATCGACACTTCCTGTTCATGGGCCTCAAAGAAAAGAAAGCAATGTTCAAATACTTCTCTGGACAATTTATCATCAGAATCCGGAAAGGTAACATACTTTCCCTTTGCCACAGCAAGTCCGGCATTCCGGGCGGAAGAAACCCCTCCATTTTCCTTATGAATCACATGAATAAAGGAATATTTCTGTGCATATTCATCGCAAATTTTTTCCGAACCATCACTGGAACCATCATCCACCAGAATAATTTCATAAATATTGTCATATACCGTCTGCTTGTACATACCTTCCCCATGACTGCGCAGCCAGGTTTGCAAAACATCCTGCTTCTGATCTAATATACTTTCTATCATCTCCGACAGAAAACCTGCCGTATTATAGACCGCAATAACGACAGAAATCATACATGGCAAAAGCGTCTGATTTTCCCCCAACTCTCCATGAACATATTTTATTCCCCGCAATTTCCGCGGAAGCAATGTAAATCCGCGGGCAATTCGATACGTTTTGGAGTTTCTTGTTTCCAATAATTCCTGCAAATAGCGCTCTTTTTCCTGAATCTCCTGCTTCAAATCCTGCTTAAGCTTTGAAACTTCACACTCCAGTCTGTGAATTTCTACCTGTGCTTTTAATTCATTTTCATTTTGAATATTGTTATTCATCATTTCTCCTATTATCTTTGATATGGCACAATATTTCTATCCTGATTATTCAAACAGTTATCCCTGGCCTTTGTTTATTCCGGTGAGAATGTACCCCTGTTCCGGAGGAACGGATACCGCTGTTC
>CAYRZL010000149.1:0-4108 GCA_964428795.1 uncultured Lachnospiraceae bacterium
TCCAGCGGAACACTTACAAGACCCGGCAGATCCTGAATCGGAGCTGCATCCGATAAAATACTGATTCCCATTCCTGCTTGTATCATCATGAGCACGGTTTCTACATAATCAAATTCTGCAACAATATGGGGATAAAATCCGTTCCGCTGAACCCAGGTGATGGCATTCACGTATTCATTTGAGGTTTTGGCATGACCGTGCATGATGAAATCTTCCTTTTCCAATTCCGCCAGGGAGATCGACGTTCTGCCTGCAAGCGGGTGATCCCGCCTCATGATAATGGACAGGTGATGCTCAGACAGAATTTTGTAGTTGTATTGAGGCGACAGTTCATCCATGGAGAAAATAATCAGCACCAGATCCATCGTCTGCTTTTTGAGTTTTTTCAACAGCTCGTTTTTGTTCAGCCGGTATGGGAGTACTTCAATGGAAGGATATGTCTTGGAAAATGATTTGACAAAATCTGGCAGGTGCATACTTCCCTGAAATGCCAGAAATCCGATGCGAAGCTTTGCGGCTATTGTTTCCGGATTGTTTAAATTGGCATTTCTCACACTGGCATAGATTTCCTGTTCTTTGGAAAACAGCGGTTCCAACTGCTTTTGGAGTTCTGCTCCGGCGGGAGTCAAAATGAGATTTCTGTTTGTGCGGATAAAAAGAGGCGCTTCAAACTCCTTCTCCAGATCAGAAATGGCTTTGCTTAAAGAGGACTGACTGACAAACAATATCTCGGATGCATGGGATAAATTCAATATTTTTGATATTTCATAAAAATACTTTAATTTGTTGTAATTCATAGTGCTTCTCCTGAAAATTGATATCGAAAAAATAGATAACTGACTATGATTATATACTATTTGTTTCAATAATAAAAGCAGTATATAATGAAATATATAAAAGCTACCAAGTATACGAAGGGAGAAGGCAAATGAGTAAAATAATGGAGATGGATGTTGCTATCATGGGCAGCGGCGTGGCAGGTATGGGAGCGGCGTACAAGCTGGCAAATGCCGGTGGACTAAAAATAGCTGTTTTTGAAAAATATCCGGCGCAGGGAGGTGCGGTGTCAAATTGTCCCATGTCCTTTTGTTCCACACCGGATACACCGGAGGCTCAGAAAAGCGCCTTTGAGGTTCTGTCGCGATTTTCCAATTACAGTGCAAACATGGGCGTAATCAGTAAATTGCTGAAATATTCTTCGGAATTTCCGGACATTTTTCTTAACAAATTGAAAATAGAGGCTCCCGTCATAATAAGGCGTGATCCGGCAGATTATGGAAAACAGCGAGGCTACACGGTGGGGCATGCAAACGGACTGGATGTGGGAGATATTTATTTTCTGCAGGGGCGCGGTCAGGGGCACGCGATGGCACTGGCGCTTTTGAGATTGCGATTTATGCTGGAAAAGCAGGGAGTGGAATTTTATTTTTCCACACCGATCAGGCAGATCATTCGGGATGAGGCGAGCGGAAAGGTTACCGGGGCCGTTGCCTATGAAAAGGACGGAACCCGTATCGATATCAAATGCAAGGCGTTGATCGTAGCTTCCGGTGGAATCAGCGGTAATATGGAGATGATGAAGGAGCTAGGCGTGATCAACACGAAATTTGAGGACGCTTACCGGGATGGGGGGCAGGTGCTGATCACGTTCCCGGATAGCTGTCAGGACGGTGACGGACAGAAAGCAGTGTGGGAGATCGGAGGAAAACGGACCGGCATTGTCATCAGTGCAGATCCTCAGGTGCCAAATCCAGGTGTGCGTATGGGACCGAATACACCGTGGCTGGTTGCCAATCAGACAAAGATTATCACGGAGCAGCCTTATTTGCGGGTCAATGAGCTGGGCAGACGTTTTATCAATGAGGAGATGTCCAACAATCATACAGCAATCTCCACAGCTATCATTCAGAACAATCCGAATATGGCGTGTTACATGATCTTCGATGAAGAAACGGCAAAGTCTCTGGGTGAAGGAGTAGAAGACGGTTATGTATACTTTATTTTCAAAGGCGTGTCGGTACAAGATATCCGCGGACAGATGGATGAGGCGATTGCAAAGGGAAACAAGCATATGTGCCATTTTGATACGATACATGAGGTCTGTGAATATATGGGAATTGATGAAAAAGGTCTGAGAAAGACGCTGGAAAAATATAACAAGGCGGCAGAGACCGGCATCGACGAGGAATTTAAGACCGATCCCAAATATATCAAACCGGTGCGTGAGGAGAGCGGACACATTTACTGCTATCGCATTCTGGCGGGAGGTTATGATACCATGGGAGGTCTCGCCATCGATGAAAATGCGAATGTGCTGGATGTAAACAACCTCCCGATCGAAGGATTGTATGCGGGCGGCGATATGGTGACCGGAAGTGTTTACGGGGATCCTCCATCCAATGCGGGCGGTAATGTACACGGATCTATGCCTACCGGAATGCTGGCAGGTGATTCGGCGGCAGCATATGTGAAAGGAGAGATGTGATCATGAGAATAGAATTGGCGGATTATTGCATTCGGTGTGGGATCTGTGAGGATCTGTACCCGGATCTGTTTCAGAGAAATTATGAGGAGCACTGTATAGAAGTGCTGTTTGATGAGATCCCAAAGGAGCTGGAGGAGCAGGCAAAGCAGGCTTCGGATGATTGTGCGGTTGCGGCAATACGAATAAAAGGAGAGTAGAAATACGAGATATAAAGCGGCAAAAAACAGATATGGATAGACTGGATTTCAATGAAAAAATCATGCTTGATAATGGCGAGTGTGTATGATATATTAAAGCCATAAGAAGGAACATTTGATATTGTCAATATTATGCCTTATGGTACAAGGTGGGTTGACCAATTTAAAATGGATAGAAATTCCACCCTTCCACCGGTCAAAGCTTTGGGGTGGTTTTTCTATGTATCGCTACTTACAAAACGTAAAAATGAATGTAAGTAATGCTAAAAGGAATACTGATTTGAACTTACTCTGAGGCGTTGATAAAAAGGAGAGTGGAGCTATGAGCTATGAAGCATCAAAAAGCAGATATGAAACAATGGAATACCGCAGATGCGGAAAAAGCGGCTTAAAACTCCCGGTAGTTTCCTTTGGATTATGGCACAATTTTGGAGATACCGGAAATTATGAGAATATGAAAAAGATGCTGTTTACCGCATTTGACAATGGTATCACCCATTTTGACCTTGCAAACAATTACGGACCGGAGCCGGGGAGTGCTGAGCGCAATCTGGGACGCATTCTGAAAGAAGAGATGGGACAGTATCGAGATGAACTGATCATTTCCACCAAGGCAGGATATGATATGTGGGAAGGCCCTTACGGGGACTGGGGCAGCAAAAAATATCTGATCGCCAGTCTGGATCAGAGTCTGCGGCGTATGGGGCTTGATTATGTGGATATTTTTTATCATCACCGCATGGATCCGGAGACCCCTCTGGAGGAGACAATGGAGGCACTGGCGCAGACGGTTCGCAGCGGAAAAGCCCTTTATGTGGGAATCTCCAATTATGACGGGCCGACTATGAAACGGGCGGCATCCATTTTACAGGATTTGCATTGTCCTTTCATCATCAATCAGAACCGTTATTCTATTCTGGATCGTTCTATTGAGAAAAACGGATTGAAGCAGGCCGCAGTGGAAGAGGGAAAAGGAATCATCACCTTCAGCCCGCTTGCACAGGGACTTTTGACGGACCGTTATCTGAACGGTATTCCACAGGACAGCCGCGTAAAGACCGATGGAAGGTTTTTGCATGCGGATCAGGTGGAAAAGCAGGTGGAGGGCATCCGAAAGCTGAACGATCTGGCAAAAGAGCGTGGTCAGAAGCTGTCTCAGATGGCGTTAAATTGGATTTTGAAGGACGATATTGTGACCAGTGTGCTGGTAGGGGCGTCCAGACCGGAGCAGTTGCTGGATAATATCAAAATTATAGAACGTACACCGTTTTCTCGGGAGGAATTGAAAATTATTGATTGCATTCTGGGCGAAATGAGAGTATAATTATAGACTGTAAAAACGCAAAGAGGCGATTCCAGGGGAGTCGTCTCTTCTTTTGTATGACGGGCATGTCCGTGTTCTGTGGTGAAAGTCCACATAGGCGTA
>CAYRZL010000150.1:0-2351 GCA_964428795.1 uncultured Lachnospiraceae bacterium
AAAAAATTGTTAAAGAAAAAACTATCCTTGAACTTCTGTTAGTTTGTACTATAATAGAAGTAGCGTGTGTATCGGCAAATTGTTTGCCGGATGTACGGTTGAAATCAGAGAGGAGATAACAAATAATGAACGTTTTGGTAATTAACTGCGGCAGTTCATCACTGAAATATCAGTTGATCAACTCCGACACAGAGGAAGTCCTGGCAAAAGGTCTTTGCGAAAGAATCGGTATTGATGGAAGATTGACATACCAGAAAGCCGGATTGGACAAAGAGGTTACAGAGCCGGCTATGCCTACCCATAAAGAGGCGATCCAGTTGGTGCTTAATGCGCTGGTAAATGAGAAAACAGGTGCGATCAAGAGCCTGGATGAAGTAAATGCGGTAGGACATCGTGTAGTACATGGCGGAGAGAAATTTGCTTCTTCTACCGTGATCACAGACGAGGTTCTGGCAGCAATCGAAGAGTGTAACGATCTTGCACCGCTTCACAATCCTGCAAACCTGATCGGTATCAATGCCTGTGCAGAGCTGATGCCGGGTGTACCGATGGTGGCAGTATTTGATACCGCTTTCCATCAGACAATGCCGGAGAAAGCATACCTCTATGGTCTGCCATACGAGTATTATGAGAAATATAAAGTGCGCAGATACGGATTCCACGGTACCAGCCACAGCTTCGTATCCAAACATATCGCTGAGTTCCTTGATATGGATATCAATGATTCCAAGATCATCGTAGCTCACCTTGGAAACGGTGCATCCATCAGTGCTGTATTGAATGGCAAATGTGTGGATACTTCCATGGGTCTGACTCCGCTTGAGGGTCTTGTAATGGGAACACGTTCCGGTGATATCGATCCGGCTATCATGGAGTTCATTGCAAAGAAAGAGAATCTTGATATCGACGGTATCATGACTGTTCTGAACAAAAAATCCGGTGTACAGGGTCTTTCCAAAGTATCCAGCGACTTCCGTGATCTGGAAGATGGTATGAACAGCGGAAACAAGCTGTGTGAAAATGCCATTGAAGTATTCAGCTATCGTGTGGCAAAATACATCGGTTCTTATGTAGCTGCTATGAATGGTGTGGATGCTATCGCTTTCACAGCAGGTATCGGTGAGAACGCTCCTCTGGTTCGTGAGAAAGTGGTAGGATATCTGGGATATCTGGGAATTACTCTTGATACCGAGGCAAACGGAAATCGCGGAAAAGATCTGCTTATCTCCACTCCGGATTCCAAAGTAAAAGTTTGCATTATTCCGACCAATGAAGAGCTTGCTATCGCAAGAGAGACTGTAGCATTGGTTTAAGACGGACAATAAAAGCAGAATACAGATGATAAACGGTTAAAGGTGCGGCAATCCAGAGCGGTTTTGCCGCACTTTTGTGGATTAAATTTTTTTGCAAAAAATAAAAAATTCATTGACAAAGTATGTATGTTTCGGTATAATCAACTGAGTGTGAAAAAAATCTGACATTTAGTGCAATTGGAGGTGTAAACATGTCTATTTGTCCAAAAAATAAATCATCCAAAGGCAGAAGAGATAGAAGAAGAGCAAACTGGAAAATGACTGCTCCGACTTTGGTAAAATGCAGCAAATGTGGCGAACTTATGATGCCTCATAGAGTTTGCAAAAACTGTGGATCCTACAACAAAAAAGAGATCATTACAGTAGAGTAAGAAGAAAAAAATGGATTGGATAGGAGTAAGAGAAATCTTACTCCTATTTATTTTTGCTGCTAAATATGCCAAAGGAAACTCCGGTGGACGCAAATCATCATCGACTTCTGTACTGGTTATTGATACTCGGGTCGGCAAATATTTCTAAATCCGGCGCATGGTAAGTAAATCGTATAAAACATAAAAAGAGTGCGGCTGTTAAGAAGTACAATAAAAATTTATATGGCTCTGATTTACAGGACAATGAAAGTTTGTAGGAAATCCGGAATGCAATTATGACACTCAAAACAAAAGTTCCGATATCTAAAACGAAAATATCTTTTCCAAGTAATGATGTGTAGGCATAGAAAAATATTGGTATCAATAGTGTTCCTATTAAAATTCCAAAACACAATGAAGAAATAATACATGGGCAGATTCGTTTGAATTTGAAAATGATAAAAACCGAATATATTGACATTGGAAAAAACAGTAATTTCATATGTTCCCATATAGACTCATTGATTGGCGTGAAAAATCCAATTACATAATTGTTTCCGGTCCAATCATATAAAAAATGAGCGAGAGACCCGGCGATCAGGACGAAAAATATTCCAATAATTATATAGCGTTTTAACTGTTTCATAGAAAATACCTCATAAATAGTATATGTAATTATGAAATTATT
>CAYRZL010000150.1:2451-4053 GCA_964428795.1 uncultured Lachnospiraceae bacterium
CCTGACCGGCGATATGCAGCTTTCGGAAGAATTGACCCAGGAAACCTTTTATCAGGCAATCCGAAGCGTACAGCGGTTTGACGGAAGCTGTAAGATCACCACATGGCTCTGTGCTATAGCCAGAAATCAGTTATATGCTTATAAAAGAAAACATCCGGTGATGCAGCCGATAGATGAAATGGAAGATACGGTTCCATCGGCAGAGCATGAGGCGTTGGTAAAAAGTGATCGGGTTGGGTTGATGAAAAAGCTGCATGGTTGTCCCGAACCCTTTCGCGAAGTGATGTATCTGCGTATTTTCGGAAATCTTTCTTTTCGGGAGATCGGGGATATTATGGAAAAGAGTGAGAACTGGGCAAGGGTCACATATTATCGTGGAAAAGAAAAACTGAGAAAGGAGATCGGGCAGGATGAAATATGATTTACCGTGCGAGATGATACAGGATTTAATGCCATCATACATTGATGAGCTGACAAGCGAAAAGACAAATGAAATAATAGAAGATCATCTGAAGGATTGTGATATCTGTACAGAGGTTATGAAATCCATGAAAGTACCGGAGCCGGAAGTGGAAGTGCGGGAAAAACAGGATATTGATTATCTGAAAAAAAACAGGAAAAAGACAAGACAAAGAATTGCTCTGGCAAGTGTGATAGCAGCGGCAGCGGTTTTTGCTCTGGTGTTATATAGTATGTATTATGTGGGAAATACTGTGCAAAATGCCGAGCTTGTGGAAGCAGAGGTTACAGTGAAAGGCAATCAGGTATCTGTAAAGGGAAATTTGAAAGATCCCAAAAAAGGTGTATTGGATTTGGTATTTTATCGTGAAGATGACAGTTTATGGCTTGAAATAAAAGAAGCTGCAAGATCTGCCCGCAATCAATATGAGTTTGGCGCTATATATATCTGGCCGGAGGATTGTCTATATGATATAAATACTGTTTATGTATGTGGACGAGTGGCGTGGAACCAGGGTGAAAATATATCCGAAGAAGTGGCAAAAGTATATGAGGCAAGAAACAGGTATGTGGGTGATATTACGGCGGATTTAGACCTGGCATCGGCACTTGGAGTGTCAGAGGGTCTGGGAGAATTCAAAAATGAATTGCAAACGGATAGTCAGCCTTACGGATGGAAGATCATATTGGAAGATGATCTCGTGAACCGTGAGAATCAGAATGCAATGGAACGGAAAATGATATCCTACGCAGGAAGTCTCATTGCATTGATCGACAATCTGGGGTATGTGACCTTTGAGTATTCTGTGGACGGAAAGGAATGTACGTTTACGCTTGACGAAGAAAGTGCGTGCGAATGGACTGGTGTATCGGTAAAGAAGCTTGCCCAGACACCAAAAGGACTGCAAAATCTTATGGACATGCTTGGATTGACAGACAACGGAAGTGTAGAACAGCTGCAATCTTATCAAAGGAACAATGACGGAACCTGGATTTGTATGGGAAGAACCTATCAATATCGTATCGTGTTAACCGGACGGGATCCGAATGCGGAAAAAGACGGAAGATATGTGGTTCTCACCAATGATGAAGCGATTACCTATGAGGAGGTTTCACGCAGTTTTTACAGCAGCAATAGTAATG
>CAYRZL010000151.1:0-4052 GCA_964428795.1 uncultured Lachnospiraceae bacterium
CAATGTTTTCTCCTTTACGCTCTAAATAGGTGATCTCGTCCTCCAGAACAGTAACACCAGCAGATTCAAGCCCTGCTTTCAAAACATCATATTGAGGACAGCTTGCTTCATGGTTGCCTGTTACATATAAAATCGGAGCAATCTTGACGGATTCTTGCGCAAAGCTAAGTGCTGTTTCTACATCTGTATGTTGAGCGTCTATGAGATCACCGGTTATCACAATAATATCCGGCTGGCACTCGGATAACATTTGCAACAGGGTTGCATTGTCCTCTCCAAACTCTGTATTGTGTAAATCAGATATATGCGCAATACGATAGCCGGAAAATTCTGATGGTAAGCGGTCACTGATAATAGTAATCTCGCTTACCATCAGCGCCATATTTCCCCATAAAGTCCAAATGGCAAGAATGGCTCCTATTAGTCCGAGGCATAGAAGAATTACATTTATCCTTTTAGAGCGATTCTTTTTCATTAAAACCATCCTTCAGAATGAGACGAAATAATTGCCCGCTCTCATATAGAGTAAGTTATCCCGCGTTTACAACGTTCACAATGCTTGTGCCCTCAATTTTTCTTGTAGGAGCAATGACCGCAAGGAATGTTGTTAAAATGGCAGCGGAAATCACCACAACCAAGACAAGGATCGGCGGCTCCCATAACTGCCCCCAATTCGCTGTAATCAGCATACCAAAGAAAAAACGGTGGAGCAGAAGTCCCAGGATACCTCCCGTTATACTTCCTGTGATTGCATACGCAGCAGCTTCTGCCCGGACGACCTTTTTCAGTTGTTTCCCAGACATCCCAACTGCCCGCATAACACCGTAATGGTTGATTTTGCTGGAAACACTTGCATTGACCGTGTTTATGATGTTGATTAGGGCCACAAATGCTATGACAATAAGGAAACCGTAGACAAAGACTGCCATAGCGAGATAGCCGGTGCGGACTTCTTCGTTGTGTTGCTGCAAATCAAGCAGTCGCATTTCAGATGTAATAAGGCTTCTGACCTGCTCGGAAATGTCCTCGCTGACCTGCATTTCAATGACCTTATAGCCAGAAATTCCGGTCAATGCGGTAAAGGTACTTTCCGAACAAACGATAATCCACTCGCCATTTGCAGAATCCAGGGGAACATCGGAAATAATGCCTGAAACCACGACCTCATGCGTTGTTCCTTCTATGTCGAGCGAGATCACATCCCCAATCTTCCAATCAAACTCCTGTGAATAGCCATAGTCCACCAACACGCCATTTCCATTTTGGACCGCAGCAATATCCCCGGAAATCAGAACATCATTCGCCCACTCAAATTGCGGCTCGTCATAGGATACCAGCGTGGCCGTGTTATAGCCGTTTTTATCACTGGCCGGAATATCGCTGCTGAACATCCTGCCATATACCTTTTCAGTTCCAGAAAGGGCAGCCACTTCTTCCTTTAGAGAAGTTGGAAGCAATACGGTGTCTGCTGTTCCCTCAATCGTCAAGTCAGGTGCATAGGGCTTCAGAGGACTAAGCGCATGATTCATAAAGGTGACTAAGATCGTAAAGCACAGGAACAGGACAATACTGATAGCGAAAGAGCCTGCAATCAGCACCATGCTCTTTTTATTGGAAAACGCATGGCGCAAACCCATAGCTGTGTCAACATGAAACAACTTTGTATTGGATGCTTTTTTGAAATTTTGGTTATTTGTCTGATTGATATTTCCTGTTACGGCTGCCTGTGGAGATACCTTCGCCGCTTTTTTAGCGGGAGAACTGGAGGCAACCATTACGACTAATACTCCAATCACAATACCGGCGAGGATACCGGGGATGCTGACTTGAAATTGCGGTATAGCGGGAAGGTACTGCGAGTTCAAACTATCTAATACATAGATGGCTCCCCAAAGAATGGCAGTACCAGTTAATAGGCCGATGGGAATGGCCTTTAGACAATACAGTAATCCCTCACGCCGGATGTATTTCTTGATCTGCCGCTTTGTTGCGCCCAGGCACCTCAGCATACCAAAGAACTGCGTCCGCTCCATAACGCTCATGTTGAAGCTGCTGGCAATCATAAAGGTGCCAGCCATAGTGACAAGGACAAAAAGGATGGCCGCAGTCAAGTAGACTTCCAGCATTGAAGTATCATTACTTTGTCCCATAAGACCCAATAGCATGACATTCATGGAAATCTGCTCGTCTGTCAAATCAAATCCGGCTTTTATGTCCTCAATGGCCTGGTTGATATTTGTCCGGCTTTTGAATTGAATATAGTCATATTCGCTATATTCGCTTTCAGGCAAAAACCGCAAACCGCCCTCTGCCAGTTGCAGGCCATGAGCATCCGTACCCTGCAAACTGGAAAATTCGCCAAATGTCCCGGAAATTTGATACTGCTTTACCGATCCATCGCTAAAAGTAACCTCTATCGTATCCCCGATGGATATTCCAAACTGTTCCATGCCGGAACGGTCAAGCAGCGCCTCCGTTTCTGTAATCGGATAATGACCTTCTGTAACCATCAGATTCATCTGTGCTGCAAGTTCTTCACTGCTGCTCTGGACGATCAATTCTTTTCCTTGCCAGACAGTATCGGCGGCCACTCCCAAAAAGCCCGATACCGCAACATCGACACGGGCATCTATTACTGCTGCCGTTTCATCGGAAATGTCCGAAACAATAACGTGCCAGTTGCCATATCTGCGGATTGCTTCATCAGTCTGCGACTTCAAGCTCATATCTGCCATGCCGAAAATTGCAGTGACCAGCATAACCGATACAGCGATGCAGATGATTGTGAGCCGATTTTTCTTTTTGTGTACTTTTGCATATTCAGAAACAAGATCAAGATAGCTTTTCATTTGGTACACCTCCCGAAGTCGGTCAGCACACCGTCCGATACTTGAAGTACCCGATCCGCTGTAGACGCTATACTTCGGTTATGGGTAATCATAATGATTGTCTGCTCATAGCGTTTCGAGGCGTTTTTCAGCAGGGCAATTACTTCATCACTGTTCTGCGTGTCAAGGTTTCCTGTCGGCTCATCGGCCAGGATCAGCATGGGGCGGGTAATGAGCGCCCGACCTATGGCTACTCGCTGTTGCTGGCCGCCGGAGAGTTGACGCGGCAAATGGTGACGCCGCTCTTTCAGGTTTAACACCGTGAGAATTTCCTCTACATACGCTTGATCCGGCTTTTTATAATCAAGCAATACTGGAAATGTGATGTTCTGTTCCACATTCAACTCCGGGATCAGGTTGAACGCCTGGAAGATAAAGCCGATGCTGCGGCGGCGGAAAATCGTGCGCTGCTCGTCTTTCATATTGAAAATATCTTGACCTTCAATCAGCACCTTGCCGGATGTTGGCGTATCCAGTGCGCCGATCATATTCAGCAAGGTACTTTTGCCAGAGCCGGATTCACCGACCACAGCAACAAATTCCCCTTTGGGAACGGAGAAACTAACATCTTTCAAAGCATGAACGGCGGTTTCTCCTGCACCGTAAGTTTTACAAATAGAATTTACCTCTAATAAGTTCATATTGTACCTCCATTGTTACTTACATTTTTGTAAGTCAGTCCAAACAGCAATTCTATTACGCAGGATAAGAATAATAGGCTACTGAAAATCTTTGCAAGTGACAGTACACCGCCAAAGCCAAATGAAAATACCACAAGAATGATACCGCCAGCCGCAACAAGCAGGGAAAGGATAACCAAAAGACCTTTTAGTTTGCTTTTCATACATAAAGCAGCTATAAAATACACAATACTTTCTGCCAACAACAGTACACCTAAAAAGACAGGCAAAATACTAACCAAGTAGCGGAAATAAACAATACACAAAAGCCCCAGCGCAATTACAACTATCGTTACAAAAAGATTTAAGTATGCAATAAGTTTTTCTTCATTACTCTTACTGGAAAGAAAATCTATGATACCCAACGCCCCATTCAAAATGGCATAGGCGGAAACTGCATAGATTATGCCGCCTCCCGAAAATTCTGGGAATAGAAGTATTACAATCCCCATAGTGCCAAGTAGAGCAGCGCGAAAAATAGACC
>CAYRZL010000152.1:0-4018 GCA_964428795.1 uncultured Lachnospiraceae bacterium
AGAGGTTTTTTGCCTCTTCCCTTTATTTTTGCCAATGATAATTATACTCTAAGCATAGAGGGCCAGGGAGACTTCCCTGATAAAATCCACTCATATTGGGCGAAGGACGATAGAGGGATTTTGCCGATGTGTCCGGACACCGGCAGTGCTTGCTGTTTTTGAGGCGCAGCCTGCGAAGCAGGGTGTGCGTGTTCCGATTGCTTAGGCAAGCATCTTGGAACACTTATAGAAAATGGCAGGTTAAATGATTAGGAAAGTTGGCCGCCGTGAGTCTTGACAGAATACGGCTTGTTCATTATATTATTAAACGAAGCAAGGACGCTTGACGGAAAAATGCAGTCAGGCGTTTTTTGGCGTCAGCATTCTGGCGCCTATATTTTCGGAAATCAAGAGGATGAAATAAGTGTACTGCATGAAAAAAGTCGAAGATCAGCCGGGATACAAAAATAGCGACGGAAAACGCCGGCGGTTTCCCTATATCGGACTGCGGATAATAAAGTCTGCCATTGCCATTGAACTGTGTTATCTGGTATCATTTTTAAGAGGAGACAAGGGGATTGTCTTTTATTCTCAGCTTGCCACGCTTTGGTGTATACAAATGTATGTCTCCAATACAAAAAAGAATGCCCTGCAGAGGCTGACGGGGACAGTCATCGGGGCTGTGTACGGTCTTGTTTTTCTTTTGGTCAAGAATCCTGCAAAAGAAGTTGGGCTTAGCGGCAAAGCCGTAAATTCTCTGGCCGTATCCGGTATGATTGTGCTGGTTCTTTACACGACAGTTATTATTAAGAAAAAGCAGGCTTCTTATTTTTCCTGTGTGGTCTTTCTGAGTATTGTGGTAAATCATGTGTCCGATGCCAATCCTTATCTGTTTGTGTGGAATCGATTTCTGGATACAGTGATCGGAATTGTCATCGGCATCGGAGTCAATACTTTCTCTCTGCCGAGGGAAAAGAAAAAGGACGTTTTATTTATTTCAGGAGTGGACGATGTACTTTTAAATAATACCGAAGTCCTGAGTGATTATAGCAAGGTAGAGCTGAACAGGATGCTGGATGAAGGAATGAACTTTACACTCTCCACCATGCGTACTCCGGCCTCCCTGGTGGAGACTATGGGGGATATCCGGTTAAAACTTCCTGTGATTGCCATGGATGGGGCGGTTTTGTACGATATCCGGGAAAAAATGTATCTGAAAGTGTATGTGATTTCCCCGGGGCAGTCAGAGCAGATTTTGTCCCTGGTAAAAGCGCATGGATTAATGAGCTTTACTAATGTGATAGTGGACGACCTGCTGATTATCCATTATGAGGAAACGGGGGATGAGGTGCATAAAAAACTGGTCGCTAAGCTGCGCCGCTCCCCTTACCGAAACTATGTAAAACGTCCCCCATCTAAAGAGAGTGAAGTTGTATATTTTATGCTTTTATATCCATCCTCTGTCATTGAAAAATTCTATGCAGTGCTGGAAGCAGAGGGATATACCTCTTCTTTAAAAATATTGAAATATGACTCCAGGGATTATCCGGGTTACTCCTATATCAAGATATATAACAGAAACGCCACAAAAGAAAACATGACCTGTTATTTGAAACAGCGGTTGGATATCCAGAAAACAATGACTTTCGGAAGTATACCGGGGCGTTATGACGAGTATATTGAAGGGGGAAATATGAACCGGGCCATACATATACTGAAGAGGCGCTACGAGCCGGTGAAGCGTCCGAAGCTTTTGGCAAAATAGCCCGCGGGATTTTCATAACTGTGATTCAGGTACGGACGGTATAAAAAATTTGCTTGACAGAAAGGAAAAAATCCTTTATGATGATTTAAAGTAATAAAGCAAAGACGCTTGGCATATTGTCAGGTGTCTTTTTTATGAAGCAAATACTCTAAAAAAGATATAAAAAAGGACGAGGGCGTTCGCGCGGGAAACCGGCGGCGCTCTTTTTGCGCAGGGGATATTCAGGGGGCGACTCGATAGAATACCCCGGTATCAGGTGTTGGTTTTTTGCGGAAAAGGAAGCGAGGATATCTTATGATCAGGCTTGAAAATGTTAACAAATATTTTGGAGAACTGCATGTGCTAAAGGACGTGAACCTGGAAGTAAAAGAAGGGGAAAAGCTCGTCATCATCGGCCCTTCCGGATCCGGAAAATCTACAACTGTGCGTTGTATGAATTTCCTGGAGGAGCCTACCAGCGGCAGTGTCTATATCAACAACAAAAAACTGACCAGCAAAAATAAAACGAAGCTGACAAGGGAAAACACTTCCATGGTATTCCAGCAGTTTAATCTTTATCCTCACATGACCGTACTGAAGAACCTGACGCTTGCACCCATGAAACTGCATCATAAAAGCAAAGCAGAGGCAGAGAAGCTGGCCTATCATTATCTGGAGGTAGTTGGGCTGACCGACAAGGCACATGTTTATCCAACGACACTTTCAGGAGGACAGCAGCAGAGAATCGCGATTGCCCGGGCACTGTGCGCAGAATCAAAAATTATTCTCTTTGATGAGCCGACCTCAGCCTTAGATCCGGAAACCATCCAGGAGGTTTTAGACGTTATGATCAAGCTTGCACAGGAAAAAATCACGATGGTGGTTGTAACACATGAGATGGGGTTTGCCAGACAGGTGGCTGATCGGGTGGTATTTATGGCTGACGGACAGATTATCGAGGAGGGCACCCCGGAGCATTTCTTTGAGCATCCGGAAAATGAGCGTGTGAAGCAATTCCTTGGGAAAATTCTGCGTAAATGATTTAAGGATTATAAATCATTCGTTTTCATGGCATACCGGCCAAGGAGTTTTCGGAAAGTATCCTTATTTGCTGCGGAAAACTGCTTCCGGCAGGGCTTTGAAATAAATAAAAAATAACAGGAGGAGTTTATTATGAAGAGAAACAGATTTTTAGTATTAAGTATTACTGTTGCGCTGACAGCTGTTATGCTGGGATCCACTACAGTTATGGCAGAGGAAACAGAAGTCTCCGAAGATGTACAGGCAATTATAGACAGAGGTACGCTTCGTGTGGGAGTAAAAAATGCAGTGATAGGTTTCGGCTATCAGGATACCCTTACCGGTGAATATTCCGGTATGGAAATTGATCTTGCAAACAAGATTGCAGAGTCACTGGGCGTAGATACAGAATTCACGGCTGTAACGGCTGCCACAAGAACGGAACTTCTGGATGCCGGTGATATTGACTGTGTGTTGGCTACATTTACCATTACTGATGAAAGAAAAGAAAACTGGGATTTCACGACTCCGTATTATACCGATTATGTTACGGTACTGGTTGAGGACTCCTCCGAAATAAAAACCCTGGAGGATCTGGCAGACAAAAAGGTGGGCGTATCTTCCGGTTCCACATCTGCCAAATCTCTTGTAGAGGCAATGATTGAGGATGGCGTAATTGAAGGCGCTGATTTTGATGAGGAAACATTTGATCCGGCTCTCTGGAGCGAGGGAGTAACTTTCCAGCAGTATGACGATTATCCAACCATTTCTACAGCGTTAAGTGCAGGGGAAGTAGATGCTTTCTGCGTGGATAAATCCATTTTGGCGATTTACAAGACGGATGGACGTTCCTTTATCGATGCTCAGTTTGCTCCGCAGGAATACGGTATTGCAACTACGAAGGATTCCGGTTTCTCAGCGTATGTAGAAGACTTGGTAACAGGGTGGCTGGAAGACGGTACCATTGAAGATCTGATTGAGGAGAACGGTCTCGAATAATAGCGATAGGAGCAGAAGGAGGAAACAAAATGTCGGGCATTTTTTCGGAAGCGGCATGGATGAAGGTATGGACATACCGCAGTACATTTCTTCTGGGATTATTTAATACGGTGAGAACAGCTTTTTTTGCCGTTCTTCTTGCTATGGTTCTGGGTATTATTTTCGGACTTTTTGCTACGGGAAGGAAAAAAGGGTTGAAAATCATTGCAAGAATTTACGTGGAATTTATCCAGAATACGCCGGTATTGCTGCAGATTTGTTTCCTCTATTATGCCC
>CAYRZL010000153.1:0-4006 GCA_964428795.1 uncultured Lachnospiraceae bacterium
ATTGATTGAAGCGAACGATTAGCTTTATGACAGGGAAAGGCTCTGTCAACCATAACAGCAGAAAATTCCATGCAAAGAACACTGACCCGGAGCGGAGTTATCTGAACATAGAATACTGCAACGAAAATATCAAAGACGTATATCATGAGTTATTTGATGAAGCACTCGCCCGGTATAATGAGAAGCAGACCAGAAGTGACCGCCGGATTGACGACTATTATGAAAAAATCCGTTCCGGCAAACAGGAAAAGCCATTCCATGAGATTATCCTGCAAATCGGTGATAAGGATAATATGGGAGCAAAAACAGAGAACGGACAGCTTGCAGCAAAGGTGCTTGATGAATATATGCAGGACTTCCAGCAGCGAAATTCTACATTGAGAGTATTTAGTGCTTATCTCCATATGGACGAAGCCAGCCCACATCTGCATATAGATTTTGTACCATACACGACAGGAAGCAAACGAGGGCTTGATACCAGGGTATCATTGAAACAGGCATTATCTGCTCTCGGATTCAAAGGCGGTACAAGGCGGGAAACTGAATTAAATCAGTGGGTGGCGGCTGAAAAGGAGCAGCTTGCTACGATTATGCAGGAACATGGAATTGAATGGGAGAAGAAAGGCACACATGAGAAGCATCTATCCGTTCTGGATTTTGAGAAAAAGGAGCGGGCAAAGGAAGTCACAGATCTGGAAGTAAAGAAAGCGGAGTTACAGGCAGAAAATGCTGCTTTTGAAGAAATCAATGAAAATCTCCATGAACAGTTGATACAGGTTGATAATGAAATTTCTTCTTTGCAGGAGAATTTACAGAAATCCCGGCAGGAAGCAGAGAAAGCACAGAAACAGGCGGATAAATACCAAAAGCGTATGAATGAGCTTGCTCCTATGGTTAAGAACATGGAGAAGCTGGCGGCGGACTTTTCCGCAGATCCGGAGCAGACGCTTCCAGAAGCAGCAGTTGTGGAGTCTGCAAAGTCGTACCGAGAGAAAAAGGCAAAGCCTCTTGTAATGAAAATTGTACAGGTCATGCGCTCTATCTATTCAGCATATCTGGATATTTCAAATAAGTTTACGAGGCTGCAAGCAGCTTATAACAAGGAACGGAGCGGGAACGAGCGGCTGACAAACAGGCTGGAAGAAGTCTTAGAGGAAAATCGGAAACTGCGAATAGTGGCGGCGGATTTTGGGCGTGTGAAAACGGTGGTCGGCTTTGAACAGGTAACTGCTGTAATTAACTGGGCGAAGCAACAGGAACAGATAGAAGCTGAACAGAAACGGGCTGCGAGGAGAAAACATAATAGGGAAGCCCGCTGACAGGCGGAGGGCTGCTTAAAGCCCTCTTAGCTGCTATGAAGCAATCCCTGCCAGCCAGTCAAGATCGGCGCAGTTGTGAAGTTTACAATTGACTAACTGGTGGGGAAAAAGAATATATGTTCGAGAGATTCTTCTTGATTTTGGACTGGTTTGATAGTATAATAAGGGAAAAATCAGGTATAAATTATTTCCCAGGAGTGATGTAAATGAAACAGGTACATTTAAGGGTTGATGATGAGTTGTATAATGAATTGAACGCATATTCTGTGATGACGGAACAGACAATGCAGGATTGTGTAAGAGAAGCGGTTGCGTATTACGTTACCGATATGAGAAGAAAGCAACGGGAGGTCAAAGACCGCCAGTTTACCTTTATTGATTTGTTTGCCGGAATAGGTGGAATGCGAATTGCTTTTGAAAGGGCAGGCGGACATTGTGTTTATTCTAATGAGTGGAATAAATACAGTCAGCAGACATATTTTGCTAATTTTGGAGAACAGCCGGAGGGAGATATTACGCAGGTATCAGCTTCGTCTATACCAGATCATGATATTCTGGTTGCCGGCTTTCCCTGTCAGCCATTTTCCATTGCAGGTGTCTCAAAAAAGAACAGTCTTGGAAGAGCGACAGGATTTGAGGATAAAACACAGGGAACACTCTTTTTTGATGTTTGCAGGATATTAAAAGAAAAAAGACCAAAAGCCTTTATGCTGGAGAATGTAAAAAATCTGTGCAGTCATGACAGGGGTAGAACTTTTAAGGTTATATTGGAATCATTGGAGGAACTGGATTACAGTGTATTCTATGCTGTCCTGGATGGACAGAATTACGTGCCACAACACAGAGAACGTATCCTTATTGTGGGATTTGACCGTAAAAAGTATGGAAAGAATGTACAGTTTGATTTTGAATTGACACCTAAATTTCCAAAACCTGTTATGCGTGATATTCTGGATGAAAGTGTTGATGAAAAATATACATTATCGGACAAACTCTGGACTTATCTCCAGAATTATGCGGCAAAACATAAGGCAGCAGGAAACGGATTCGGATATGGTATTGCGCCATTAGATGGTGTATCAAGAACAATCAGTGCAAGATATTATAAAGATGGTTCAGAAATACTGATTGAGCAGGAAGGAAAAAATCCGAGGAGACTTACACCTCGTGAATGCGCCAGATTGCAGGGATTCCCGGATGATTTTAAAATCCCGGTGTCTGATACACAGGCATATAAACAGTTCGGAAATTCTGTTGTAGTGCCATTGATGGAAAATGTCGCAAAACTGATAGTAAAGAAAATTGAAGAAATGGATTTGGCAGAGGGGAAAGAATTACAAAGGATGGTGATTTAGATGACTACAGGATATGCCGGACAGGCGATAAAATCTGTTCTTAACAGTGAAAAAGGATTTTGCAAATTTCTCTCTGCAAATGATACAGGAGCAACAGGCGGTCATCAGTCTGGAATTCTGATCTCAAAATCGGCTGTAGAGATGATGTTCAGCAGACAGGAACTTGAGCAGGAAGGCATCCCCAAAAGAACTGTAAAAATCAGATGGCAGGATGATTTTGAAACAGAAAGCAGCTTTACATACTATGAAAGTAAAAATGAACTGAGAATCACACGATTTGGAAGAGGTTTTCCGTTTTTGAAGCCTGAGCAGACAGGAGCGTTATTTGTATTTACAAAACAGTCGGATATTGATTACAGTGGATATTTTCTGGAAACGGACGAAGAAATAGAAGAATTTCTTGATACATTTGGTATCAGTCCAACAGAAACGAACAGCCTTATTGATGTTCAAAAAGTATCGGCAGAGACACAGGAAAAACTGGCCATACAGGAATTTATCAACAGTCTTGATGTGGATTTCCCTGCGTCGGATGTGATGTCGGCGGCAGCCAGGGTGATAGAAGAAAGGGCATATGACCATGTAGAGTATATTCGTTTAAATCCAGATGAGAAAATTATCAGTTGGACGAATATGGAATATACTCTTTTCAGAGCATTGGAATATGCAAGATATGGTGAGATTATTAAAAAGGGATTTCAGTCAGTGGATGAGTTTGTTCGGGTTGCCAATGTTGTACTAAATCGCAGAAAAAGTCGTGCCGGAAAAAGTCTTGAACATCATCTGGCTGCAATATTTGACGGGAATTGCATTGAGTATTCGTCACAGGCAGTTACAGAAGGGAATAAAAAGCCGGATTTCCTGTTTCCTTCAAAGGAAGCATACCATGATTATGCATTTTCCACTGATTATATTGTTTCACTGGCAGCTAAAACTACCTGTAAAGACAGATGGAGACAGGTGTTGAATGAAGCAGATCGCCTGAGGGATAAACCGAAGTATCTCTGTACACTCCAACAGGGAATATCCGGGGCGCAGATGGACGAAATGCAGGCGGAAAATGTTATATTGGTTGTGCCGAAGCCTTACATAGTGACATATCCAAAAGATCGCAGAGACAGAATATGGACATTAGCCCGGTTTGTGCAATATGTCAAAATGATTGAGGGCAAATAAAATGGATATAAAAAGCCCGGAGGAACGAAGTAAAAATATGGCAGCGATTCGTTCAAAGGATACCAAGCCGGAAATATATTTCAGAAAATTACTTTTTGCACAGGGATACAGATATAGTCTTAATTCAAAGAAGATACCCGGACACCCGGATATTTA
>CAYRZL010000154.1:0-3965 GCA_964428795.1 uncultured Lachnospiraceae bacterium
TGCCTCCTCTCTATTCATGTTTTACCATGTTCACTAAATTCATGCTTCGCCCCTGTCGACCCTGATGCAAGGCATTATTTCTGTTCAGAAAAATCTTTTACCTGCCTCCAGATGATGTTCATAAGATTTGTCCGTGCCTCCACGCTCGCCCATGCAACATGAGGCGTGATAATCAGCCGATCATCATCTGCCAGTCTCCGAAGGGGATTGTCAGCCGCCATCGGCTCTTCTCTCAGCACGTCCAAGCCTGCCGCCGCGATTTCACCCCGCTCCAACGCATTGGCAAGATCCTCCTCCACTACAATAGGGCCTCTTCCCACATTGATAAAAATAGCTGTGGACTTCATCTTTGCAAATGCCTTCTCATTCATCAAATCCCTGGTATTTTCATCCAGCGGAGCATGTACAGAGACGATATCGGATGATGCAAGCAGCGTATCAAAATCCACCCTCTCATACTGCCCCTGATTATTCTTACCGGACGTAGAATAATAAATCACATGACAGCCAAACATTTTTGCGATATCAGCTACTTTTCTCCCAATATTTCCCAGACCTATAATACCCCATGTCATACCATTCAATTCATGAAAATGATTCGCAAAATGAGTAAAACAGGTATCATTTACATATTTTCCACTCTTTACATAATTATCATAATAGCGCAGCTTCTCCAGCAGGTACAATGCCAGTCCAAACGTATGCTGTGCAACAGAATTGGTAGAATATCCAGCCACATTACGCCATGCGATCCCCCGGGATTCCAGATATTCCTTGTCCAGATTATTCGTCCCAGTAGCAGTCACACAAACCAGTTTCAGTTTACAGGCTCCCGCCAATGTCTGCTCATTCATTTCCACCTTATTCACAATCAACACATCCGCGTCACAAACACGCTGCGCAATCTCTTCTTCCCGCGTGTCTCCATATATAACCATTTCTCCAAGTTCCCGGAACATGGACAGATCAATATCACTTCCAATAGACGCCGCATCCAAAAATACGATTTTCATAATCTTCTCCTATATATATCCTGAATTAACAATCCGTTCCATTATACACCTGTTTTTTCGCAAAAAAAAGACCGTTAACACAATCTTCACCTTTCTTTTCTCTTAATTATTCTTTAATTTCAATGTGTTCTGTCAGTTACTGTTCAGACAGTACCTGAGCACTTAGCTGCTCAGGTACGTAAGAACGTGATTCAGGTGTGAGCAGGCTCCTTTTGCGAAGCAAACTTAAAATGAGCCTGCGAATCGTTACTGGAACGAGGTACGAGTGAACAGTAACTTCTGTCATTTCCGGCAGCGTATCCGTGCTGCCATCACCTTGACATTTTCACTTTACCGGCGTATGCTTTGTCTCAGACAGCGCAAATCCGACACTGTCAGAAAACGAAAGAAAGGTGAAAAGTGATATGAAAAGTGACTTGAAGCAACGCCAAAGCATTCCCTGTTTTGGCAGAAGATGTGTCGTATTATGTATCGGTCTTGCGATCATGGCACTGGGAGTTGCCATTTCCATCAAATCCAATCTCGGAACTTCCCCCATTTCCAGTCTGCCCTATGTGATCAGCCTGTTTTCCCCTCTGACGGTGGGAACCGCCACCATTGCCATGCACTGCATTTTAGTCCTGCTGCAGATAATAATCTTACGAAAAAAATATCAACCCTTTCAGCTCTTACAGCTTCCGGTTGCATTTTTGTTTGGATATCTGACGGATTTCAGCGTGTGGCTGATCCAGAAGATTACATACACCGCCTATTGGCAGCAGTGGATTCTATGTGTGATCGGCATTGTTCTCGTTGCCCTGGGTGTCAGTCTGGAAGTATTATCCAGAGTCGTAACTTTGGCAGGGGAAGGTCTGATACTCGCCATATGCCAGGTAACCCCTTTTAAGTTCGGCAATATGAAAGTGGCGTTTGACGTAACTCTGGTAGCATCCGCCTGTGTTCTTTCTTTTATTTTTCTCCATGGGCTGCAGGGTGTCCGGGAAGGTACGATTGCCGCTGCTGTTTTTGTCGGACTTCTGACAAAGCAGATAAACAAACCTCTGCAGATTTTTGAACACAAATATTTATCTGAAAAATAGAATAAGCAAAAAGCCATCAGCGGGCAAATGTCATTGAACGTACATTTATCCTCCGATGGCTTTTCTCATATGAAGATATTTTACTCTCTGATCCTATTTTTCTGCCGGATTCGGTCTTCTGATACCAAAGAACATGACAAATGCCACAACTGTAACAATGATCATCATAAAGATCGTAGTCTTATAAGACTGCGTCGCATCGTACAAATTGCCGGAAATTGTAGATGCAAAGGAACCGATCAACAGATTTGTAACGATTACAGAGAAGTTTGTGGAATAATATGTTCTTCCATAGAAATCACTGACAATCGCAGACTGAATCGGTGTAACACCCGCGTATGCAAATCCACCCACAACAAATCCGATTACAACCAGAGCAAAGCTTCCTGTTGTAAGTGCAAGCAGTAAAATAACGCCTGTGATAATAAAGCAGCTCATCTCAAGAACCATTGTCATCTTATATCCAATCTTATCAAAAATTGCACCATAGATGATTCGTCCTACTCCGTTCACAACAGAGATAAGTCCCACAACGGTAGCAATCGTTCCCGCTGCAACCTGCGGTCCAACCTGTGTAGCAATCCCGCTTGCCTGTCCGATCAGCGCAAGGCCTGCGGCGCTGACCATGATTGCCCATACATAGGTCAGCCAGAATGTAGGCATCTTGATCATCTTTCCTGTGTTAATATCCAAAGCAGGTTCTCTCACAACTTTCTGCTTCTTGGGAGCAGGCGGCTTAAAATCCGAACCAGGTCTGACAAAAAAGAAGCTACAGATCAGCAAAACAACAAACCATATAATTGCCATCATACGATACATATTGCACCATCCGTCTGTTCCGTCCGGCGGCGCAATTGCTGCAAAAACTTTACCGATAATAAAGCTGGACAAACCAAATCCCATTAACAGAATGCCGGAGATCAGACCCTGTTTATCCGGAAACCATGCACAAATCGTTCCCATTACAGCGTTGTATGCAAATCCGGCGCCGAGACCGCACAGAATTCCAAAACCAATATACAGCATCGCAGGAGATTCTTTTGTGGTGGATGCAAGCAAAAAGCCGCCAAGCATACACACTGCGGAAATGATCATATAAATCCTTGGGTTGACTTTTTTTGACAGGATACCTGCCACAAGACTTCCAATACAGAAAAATGCCATAACAAGAGTAAATGTTACGGACAGTTGTGCCGCACTCCAATCCGGACGTGCCGCACCGATTGACTTGGACATTACAGACCATGCATAAATGGTGCCGGCCATAAGCAGGCTGATCACCCCAATGATCGCATAAATCCAGCGATTTAAATTTTTCATCTCAATTCCTCCTAATCCTAAATTACCTTGTCCCACCCTCAAAAGGACAATCGTATATTATATAACATATTTATTATAAAGAATAAGATAATGAATTGCAATAGGTTACCATTCCCACAGCAATACGATTTTTGCATTTCCCCTATTTTTTGCGAAAGGAAACTGACAAAATGATGGTATAAGTGAAAAACATCACTTATACCATCATTTATACTACATCAAAACTTCACTTTACCTTTTACAACATTCCAGGTACCATATTTATTTTTCGCTTTTCCGGTGTAGGAAAAGTCCACTTTACCCTTTTTGATGTACCACCAGCCACTTGCATTTTTATGATTTGCAACTCCAGTGTATCCAAGCTGTACTTTTCCGCCTACAACATACCACCAGCCATTTTTATTCTTTGCTACTGTATTGGCAGAAAAATCTACCTTACCTTTTTTGATGTACCACCAGCCATTTGCATTTTTATAATCTGCTACTCCGGTATATCCGAGCTGTACTTTTCCGCCTACAACATACCACCAGCCATTTTTATTCTTTGCTACTG
>CAYRZL010000155.1:0-3785 GCA_964428795.1 uncultured Lachnospiraceae bacterium
CGCAATGATAAATGGAATAATCTGTTTTACCAGTTTGCTCATTGATACACCCGATACCGACATACCGGTAAACAGGCAGCTTCCAAAAGGCGGCGTGACAAATCCGATGCAGACAGCAACACACATAACAATACCAAAATGCAGCACACTGAAACCAAGCTGTGTAATGATCGGCAAAAACATAGGGATACAGATCAGCATAATTGGGGTTGCATCCATCAGACAACCCATGATCAGCAGAATAATAATGATGATCACCAGAATGACATACTTATTCGTTGATATGCCAAGCAAAAGATCAATCAGCATCTGCGGAAGCTGTGCATAGGAAATGACAAATGCAAACAGGCTGGCACCTGCCACGATAAACATAATATTAGCGGTTCCCCTTGCAGCCCCAAATAAAATCTGCGGAATATCCTTTGGTTTGATTTGCCATAAAAAACAACACGGTAGTACATAAATGCAATGTAGAAACATTTTTTGAACGGGTACAAAAAAATGGGCTTATGCGCCGCTATGTTTCCATGCTGGCTACAAAAACCCATAGTAATGTATTACAGATATCCAGTGTGGCGCTGGACAATTGCGAAGTGCGCGTCAAGGCTTATTACAACAGCGGTCTGACCCATCAGCAGATGGCAGAGCTGCTTGGATGCTCCAGAGTTCAGGTTACAAGAGTGCTGAATAATCAGCACCGTCAAGGTCAGAAAAAAGAACCGGACGCCGATTAAAATATATATCGGTTCTCAAAAACCAGATACTTCATTTCCCGTAAAAGTTAAACATGATTCTTATATGCTCTATAATAACAAAATCCCACAATATCCGCCAATATCCAACCGATCGGTATCGCCCACCAGATAGCAAGCACACCAAGACTGGTATTCGGAGCCAGCAAATACGCCAAAGCGACTCTGGTTCCCAGAGAGACCACAGTCAGCACCAGTGACATTTCCGGTTTTCCAATGGCACGGTACAATCCATACAGCAAAAACAGGCAGCCAATCCCCCAGTAGAAGGCTCCCTCGATCCGAAGATATCTCACACCGGCTTCCACGATAGCCGCCTCACTGCCATCCACAAATGTCCCCATAAATAATCCCGCAAACCGGTGTTCTGCTTTCATCCGAAGTGCAGGCATACAAAGCCATCCAAACAATGTGATCCCAATGCCTGCTGTTGCCTGTGCGATAATGGTCGCCCATGCAGTGCCTGCAACTCCCATATGAAAAACGATGACAAACAGCAGATCCAGTCCAATATTTATCACTGTGGAGATGACCAGAAATACCAGCGGCGTCACAGAATTTCCAACAGCACGCATAGCAAAAGAAAAATAGTTGTACAAAAAGGTGAATCCAAGACCGACAAATATGATACGCACATAGCTCCGCATCAGCTCAAACACATCATCCGGCACTTGAAGCAGATGCAGGATTTCGTCTGTCCACCCAAATACAATCACATAAATCAGAACCGTCACCAATTCGATAAGCCAAAAGGCAGCCCACATGATCTCTTTTCTCTCATCTTCATCCGATGCGCCATACGTAGCAGAAAACAAGGCGCCGCTTCCCATACAAAGTCCGATGATCACCGATGTCAAAAATGTCATAAGCGTATAAGCAGCTCCAACCGCCGCAAGAGCCTCTGCTCCCACAAAACGTCCCACGATTATCGTATCTGTGATATTATAGACCTGCTGCAGCAGATTCCCTAAAATCATCGGCACTGCAAACATACATAGCGTCTTTAAAATGTTTCCTTTCGTTAAATCTGATACGCTGTTTAATCCCATTTTCCCTTTTCCCTTGTACAATGCCATTTATCATAGACTATTTATTTTCAAAATGCAACCGGGAATTGTAAAACCAGAATAAAGCCCCCCTCCTTTGCATACATTGTAAAAACATGGATTAACAGGGGATTTTATGAAAGATTATATTGAGCAGCGGGCATTGCAGATTGCCAATTATATCATAGAGAATAATGCCACTGTCCGTCAGACAGCCAAGCAGTTTGGCGTAAGCAAAAGCACCGTACATAAAGACGTGACCGAACGCTTAGAACAGATCAACCCCAGTCTCGCCGCTGATGCCCGAAAAGTATTAGATCTGAACAAATCCGAGCGACATATCCGGGGCGGTCTGGCTACCCGGGAAAAATATCTGCATATGGAATACCGATAAAAAAGATGCGGGGCATAAAACAAATGTCTCGCATCTTTTGAATAGCAGAAAACCTTTCCATTGTCAGATTCGTGCTCCGGTGCTAAACTATAAGAAAAACAGGCACAGCCTGATCATGAGGTAGCACAAATGTCAAAGGATTATCAGCATGTCGAACACAGCTTTCAGCCCGTTTTTGACGAGCACTCCTACATCCTGATCTTAGGCACATTACCATCGGTAAAGTCCAGAGAAAATAATTTTTATTACGGGCATCCACAGAACCGCTTCTGGAAGGTGCTTGCATCTGTCATGGAAGAGGACGTCCCCCAGAGCATAGATGAGAAAAAAGCTTTCCTTCTGAGAAATCATATTGCCATCTGGGATGTGATCGCTTCCTGTGACATTATAGGTTCTTCTGACAGTTCTATCCGAAACGTAGTTCCGACCGATCTGCAGGTCATCCTGCAGCACGCAGAAATAAAACAAATTTATGCCAACGGTCAGAAAGCACAGGATCTGTATCAAAAATACAGTTATCCGACATGCGGCAAAGAAATCATCCGCCTGCCGTCCACCAGCCCTGCCAATGCAGCTTTCGGAATGGACAGACTGCTGGAATACTGGCGGCAGATCAAAGAATAAATGTGGATCGAAACGGTCTTTTCATAACTGTCTTAAAAACGCTTCCAGATAGTCCGTCATCCGCTCAGGATTCCAGATCACACACAGATGAATAGGTACTGCATCACGGATCGGAATCAGGCGCAAGGATTCCAGATCATTCTGGCAATAATCCTTTGCAATAAAAGAAATTCCAATGCCGGCTCTGGTCAATGCCACCACCTGCTCCATACTTTTTACAATGATCATCTGGTTTTGACGCTCCTGCTGTTTCCCGTGGAGAAAAAACGGAAGCAGGGAATGCTGAAACGGTGCGTCCAGCGAATCCAGCATCACCATCTTCTGTCCTTCTATGTCCTGAAAAGAAATCTCATCCATCCGTGCATACGGATGAGACTGGTGTACTGCCACATAAAGCTGTGAGCTGGACAGAGAGCGCATTTGCAAAGCGGGCGGACAAACCGTAGTGGCAGACAGCAAAAATCCGGCATTCACCTTTCCGCTCACCAGATCCGGGAAAATCAGATTCGGAATACTGTTTTCCAATGTCATCTGCACTTGCGGAAATTCCCTTCGGAATCCCGCAATGCGGTCAGGCAGCTCCGTATTCAGGGAACCCGTCATATAATGTATAACCAGAGTGTTATCCCCCATCGAACCGGCACGACGTACATGTCTGATCAGCTCTTCCTTCTTCTGAAACAGCTCATTTGCCTCTTTCACCAGCACTTCCCCCGCACAGGTCAGCTTCAGCATCTGCTTTGTGCGCTCAAACAGCCGCACGCCCAGCTCCTGCTCCAGCAGGCTGATCTGCTTACTCAGCGCAGGCTGGCTGATATACAGTTCTTTTGCCGCATGTGAAATATTCAGATGTTTCACAACAACAAGAAAATATTCCAGTGATTTTGTGGTCATAGTCTTTTCCTCCGTTTGTATTATAACATAAAAGTTATAGACATGTCCAAAAAAGTAGTATTCTTTTTTCTGACT
>CAYRZL010000156.1:0-3754 GCA_964428795.1 uncultured Lachnospiraceae bacterium
CACGGTAAAGTTTTTCATCCATTTTGCTTTAATCTCCTCCATTCGGTCTGATTATCGAGTTATGCCCAGTTGAGAATTATGAAAAGTTAACTCCGGAAACCGCATGAATGTTAGGCTCCGGAGTAAAATACTTAGCATAAATATAGTATCCTTTATCTGTAACTTATAGTAATTTTTTCAGATAAGGAGGTACCTATGAAAACTAAAGTGTTACCCGACATTGCTCAAGGCCTTTATGCACGTATGGATGCTGAAGGCTATGGCAAAGAATCTATTGATACTGCACGATGGATTATCAACCACTTCCAGAATTATTGTATTGTTCATGGTCTGGAAGATGCAGGGATTCCTGAAGCTGTCAGGTTCGTCAATGACTGCTTTGGATTTGACTACTATCACGCAGTCACCGGTTCTCAGATGGCTTTACGGAGACCGTTACTGATACTCTTTGAATTTGAAGAGTGCGGCCATTTTTTAAGAATCCATCAGAAGCCTGCATATGCTGACATTCCTCCAGCTTTTTCAAGCCTATTTCTTTCCTATCGAAAAGAAATCAAAACTTTAAACCTTGCGGCAAGCTCGCAACGGAGTAAGCTGGACATGTTTGTAAGACATTTGAAGTTTCTGGCAGATCAGGGGATTGAAACTACAGATGATTTTACACCTGAGTGCCTTTACAGTTACTTCAGCAGCCTTAACAGCAGCTATGCCAAGTCAACAATTGCCGGCATCAAGAGCAGCCTTCGAGATACCTATAACTGGATGTACAACAACGGTTATATCAGTTTTTCAGGAAATGCGGCGCTTCCATATATAAAAAAAGACCCACGCGACAAGCTGATTTCTTATTATTCAAAGGAAGAAGTGGATCAGTTATTATCATGCATCGATACGGATACAAACTACGGAAAATGCGTTTATGCCATCATCTGCATTACCGCCCATCTCGGATTGCGCGCCGGTGATATAATCGGTCTGAAATTTTCAAACATCGACTGGGAACATGGCCGCATCCAGCTTGTACAACAGAAAACAGGCGAACCCCTGTCTCTGCCATTAGTTGACGAAGTCAAATATCCGCTTATTGATTACGTTAAAAATGCCAGGCCAGACAGTATTGACAGCGAATATATCTTTATTACGATCAATGCACCGTATACAAGATACCATAGCACATCTGCCATCCACCGGATGGTCACTGACAGCATGAAGATTGCCGGCATTGAATTTGAGGGACGCCATCATGGACCTCATGCGCTGCGCCACAGTCTGGCTACCAGCCTGATGAATGAGAATGTTCCGCTTAGTTCCATTTCAAGCATTCTTGGCCATAAAAACACAAAGGCTACAGAAGTTTATCTTACTGTAGATGAGACACATCTGAAGGAACTCACACTGGAGGTGCCACATGAATAATGAAAGCATGAAACTGCCGGATTATTCCGGACCGTTCAAAGAACTGATCCCTCAGTATCTGCAGGCAAGAACCGCAATGGGTCTGAAATACACATGGAGGCTGGCGTGCCATCTCCGGGAACTTGATAACTTTTTTGCGTCCCACGGAACAACAGTTCCAGAAATCACAAAGGAATTATACGACGAATTTACAAAAATCCGTCCCGGTGAAAAAGAAGGAACTGCCCTTCTTAGAAGAAGCACGATCCGACCGTTTGCAAGATATCTTCTATCTCTCGGTTATGAAAATATCTATTCTGGTGCCGATGATAAAAGGATTTTTAAACGTAATTTTATTCCGTATATATTTTCCAAAGAAGATGCAGTCCTCATGTTTTCTGAGCTGGACAAGCAGCATGCTGATAATCCATGTTTAGAAGAAGACGCTTTCCGTATTGCCATACAGATGTATTACTGCTGTGGTTTCCGCCGGTCTGAGACCCAAAGACTTTGTATCGGCAACATCAATCTTGATACAGGTAAGATCACCATAATTGAAGGGAAAAACAATGTCAGCCGCATTGTAGTGGCTTCAGATTCCCTTTTGTCCAACCTGCGGGCGTACGCCAGTACGTATCTGCAGGGGTTCTTAAACGATGATTTTTTTCTATATCCGGGACAGAAACGCAAGACTGTTGAAAACAAGATCTATGAGAAATACCGCCGGCTCCTTATCAAAGTTGGGATCACTCCCCGCAAGGATGGCGGATATCCACGTATCCATGATTTGCGTCACACTTTCTGCGTCAGGGCTCTTGAACAGATGCAGGAAAAAGGATTCGACCTTTATACGTCACTGCCAATGTTATCTACGTATCTGGGACATAAACGCCTTACAGAAACTGAGTATTATCTCCGGCTTCTGGAAGACCATTTTTCAGGAATCATTTCACAGGTAAAAGATTATAGTCCCGGACTGTACGCTTGCGATAACACGGATCCTTGTTCTGATGACTCTGATAATCGTTCCAATGGAAAGGAGGACTAATATGGCTACTAATCCGATTACTTATTACCTTCCACGATATTTTACCGAATATATCCCCTCGCAGAGGGCTTATTCCCCGAATACAGTTGCTTCTTACCGGGATGCGTTTGTGCTGCTGTTGACATTCTACCGGGATGAACTTCATATTAGGCCGGACAAACTTACTTATGAGGACTTTTCGGCTGAAAATATCGAGCAATTTCTTTCCTGGATGGAAGAAACGCGTGGTATCAGCGCAAGCACCAGAAACCAGCGTTTAGCAGCGATACATTCTTTTTTCAAGTATGTCCAGTACAAAGACCCTGCCGGCTTTGAGCAGTGTGGCGCTGTACTTTCAGTCCCTTATAAAAAAGCACAGGCGGTGTCGATGAATTACCTGTCAATAGAAGAAATCCGCTGTCTTCTACAGCTGCCCGACCAGAAGTGTGCTGCTGGGCTTCGGGATATGGCCATCTTGGTACTGCTTTATGAGACTGCAGCCAGAGTGCAGGAATTGATTGATTTGACTCCATCATCAATCCAGTACAAATCCACTACCGTTATCGAAATTTGCGGGAAGGGAAATAAAACAAGGCTCGTTCCTTTAAATTCCGAAGCTACAGGCATCGTCAAGAATTACATTAAGCGTTATGAGCGTTTGAATGCAAACGAACCCCTTTTCGTGAACCGCAGGGGAGAGAAACTCTCGCGCGCAGGTATACAGTACATTGTAGATAAATACATTACAATAGCCCGTGCACAAAATCCGGATATGTTCAAGTCCAGAATTACGAACCATTGTTTTCGCCACAGTAAGGCTATGCATCTTCTGGAAGCAGGTGTTAATCTGATTTACATCAGAGATTTTTTGGGGCATTCATCCGTTGTTACAACTGAAGTGTATGCAAAAACGAATCCAAAAATCAAAGAAGAACAGCTGATGAAAAACAGTCCAACGCTGGAAAGCCGAAAGAGATACAGCAAGGCCCAGAAGGACGACCTTATTCAGTGGATGAAAAAGAACCTGTAAACTGCATATTTTTATGCTAAGTATTTTACTCCGGAGCCTAACATTCATGCGGTTTCCGGAGTTAACTTTTCATAATTCTCAACTGGGCATAACTGCACTTATGTTAAGCCTAACATAAATGTACTACAATTATTTGAAATTTCTTGACTGCAATCAGTACTTCCTGCTTAAATTTGGGGCAGTAGAGAGGGAAGTTTTTAATTTCAGTATCTTCCCGTATTTGCAACCTCGTTTTGTTCCTGCAGATAGGGCAGCGTAACCATTCTGATTTTTTCATTTGACCACCTCACTACTTAGGACAA
>CAYRZL010000157.1:0-3460 GCA_964428795.1 uncultured Lachnospiraceae bacterium
ACATACCGCAGCGCTCTGCCTCTGTTTTGATGGCATCCTGAGCCTGTTTCTTTGTACCTACAAAAAGAATAATACCTCCGTCAGCAACAATGTCAGCGATTGCGTTGTAAGCGTCATCTACCATTCCTACAGATTTCTGAAGGTCAATGATATAAATACCATTTCTCTCTGTATAGATGTATGGAGCCATCTTAGGGTTCCATCTTCTTGTCTGATGACCGAAATGCACGCCCGCTTCCAGCAGCTGTTTCATTGAAATTACACTCATTTTTTCTACCTCCATGGTTGTTTTCTTCCACGTACATCACACCCTCCGGCTCACTGATTCTGTACGAATAGCACCATACCTGATAGTCCGCACGTGTGTTTTGTATTTTTGCCTTGAAGATTATAGCATAGTAAATATACGAATGCAAGAATTTTTCTAAAATCTGTATATTTTTTTCTCTGTAAATGCCATATCTACAGATCGATCCCATACCTGTGAAATGACTGAATTCGTTTTCTGGCATTCAAAAGCTGCCAGGGTAATCTGTATACCCTCGCAGCCTTCCAGATACCGGTCATAAAAGCCACCGCCCTGCCCCATTCGTCCTCCCAGTTCATCAAAGGCTGTGCAGGGGCATACAATCATATCCAAATCGGATGTTTTTAACATTTCGGATCTCTCCGGTATTGGTTCCGGAATCCCTTTGTATCCTTTGCGCCATGCCTTTTTATCCGACGGAACCAGTGGAATCATTTCTGTATCCGATATGCAAAAAGGATATGCCAGCTTCTGACCGGTTTCCCTCGCATATTTTTCCAATGCGTCCAGACGAACTTCTCCTTTATATCCTTTGTAAATAAGAATCTTTTTTGCCTTCTGAAACTCCGGCGTACTTACAATATGCTTCACAATCTGATGCGATTTTTCCATCCGTTCTTCGTCTGAAAGTGCGTTGCGCGCCGCAATTTTTTCAGCTCGAAGCTGCGCTCTGGCGCATATTATATCTGTTTCATTTGTCTTAAGCATATTTTCAGGTCTCATCGATTTTTCTTTGCCTTCTTAGCCGCTTCTACTACATGATGGATAAGAATAGCGGAAGTGACGCCCCCTACCCCGCCCGGAACCGGCGTAATCGCTTCTACCACAGGTTCTACTTGTGCAAAGTCACAGTCTCCGCTGATACCGCCTTTTGCTTCATCCCAGTTGATACCTACATCGATGACTACCTGCTCAGGATTTGTATATTCCGCTCCCACAGAATGAAGCTGTCCTGCCGCACAGATGAGAATATCTGCCTGTCTTGCAATTGCCGCCGGATCTGCTGTTTTAGTATGACAAGTTGTCACCGTTGCATTTTCATGCATCAGCATCATACTGACCGGTCTGCCGATCACAAGAGAACGCCCTATGACACACGCCCGTTTTCCCTTCGGTGAAACTCCATAATACTTCAAAATCTCCATTGCCGCCTGTGCGGTGCAGGGCGGAAACCCGATATCCGTATTGGCAAACACACCGGCAAGGCTTCCGTCGGTACAACCGTCAATATCTTTTGCAGGATCCAACATTCTGCGCGCTTTCTCATTATCCAGTTGCTTCGGAAGAGGACGGAACAATAAAATGCCATGAATGTCCGGATTTTCATTTACTTCCACAAAAGTCTTATCAAATGTTTCCTGATTTACATCTGCCGGAAGGACTTTATGCACTACTTTCAATCCTGCCTGTTCTGCCTTTTTCATGGCTCCTTTTTCATAAGAGAGATCATCTGGACGCTCACCTACCCGGAAAATGCAAAGACATGGTTCTATGCCTTCCTCGCGCAATTTCGACACGTCCTGTTTTGTATTTTCCATAAGAGCCGCTGTTACAGGCGCTCCTTTCAATATTTTCGCCATAATATTCCTCCACTAAAATGTCTGATATATAGATTGATATATATCTTCCGCCATTCCGCCATAGCTTTTTATCTTTGCATCTACATGAGCATTGATTCGCCCCGCATAGTCTCTGTCTTTCATCAGTTTTGTATTTACTTTTACATTCACTGCCGCCCCATACATGGCTGCCTGTGCAAATGCAACGCCTGTTGCAGCATCAGAAACGACAATGCGGCTTCCCTTTTCCCCAAATTCACGTATTATCTCTATGGATTCGCAGCACAAATCAAAAATTTCCAAAGGGGCAGATGCGGCATCGCGCAGACACCTCTCCATGATCTCTTCTCTGTCCGGATCATCTTTTGGAATCCCGTAAGCTCTGGAGAGAGGTTCAAACAGTTCCGCATCCTTTTCAATACAATTCAGCAGCTTTACACGAAGCTCCTGTGCACGAAGCATCAAGGACCGTATATCTGCCTCAACATCAGCGTATTTCTTTTTCCCGACTGTCAGTTCTCCTACCATATCTCCAAGAGCAATACCGATAGCTCCCACCAGAGCAGATGCGCCGCCCCCGCCAGGAACCGGAGCCTGGGAAGCCAAAAGCTCTGTAAATTGAGTGATTGTCGTCTGTCCGAACATAAAAATCTCCTTTCTTTACTAACATCTCTGGCTGACTGCTTTCAGCTCGTCAAATACCATGTCATTCAAAACTTTTATATATGTTCCCTTCATACCGGAGGAGCGGGACTCGATCACACCGGCGCTCTCAAATTTGCGCAGGGCATTGACAATGACAGATCTGGTAATGCCTACCCTGTCTGCAATTTTGCTTGCCACCAAAAGCCCTTCATTTCCCTCCATCTCATTAAAAATATGAATAATAGCTTCCAACTCGGAAAAGGACAGAGTGCTGATGGCAGATTTTACAATCTGAATCTTTCTCTGCTCTTCCTCATTCTCTTCATTGACAGAACGCATCATTTCAAGTCCAACCACGGTAGTACCATATTCGCTGAGAATAATATCATCAATATCATACTGGCGTTCCAGACGGTATACGATTAAAGTACCAAGGCGCTCTCCTGCAATATCAATCGGCGTAACAATAGCGGCATAAGACCTGATCCCGTCTCCGGTAAAACCTAATGTTTCCAGATTTACATTCTCTTTCGTGGACAAAATGCTCAGAAAACGCTCATTCAATACGGCATCCACATATCCTCCCACCGAGTCTTCAATATATTCTGTGATCGGTGTCACTCCATCCATATGGCTAGTACCCAGAACCTTTCCCTTCTTGCTGAGTACCAGTACATTGGAATCCAGAATGTCAGTCAACACCGAACAAATATCATTAAATACAACCTTCGTAGTATTGTTATTGTGCAATAATTTGCCTATTTTTCTCGTTTTATCCAGTAATTGTACGCTCATTGTCTCATCCATCCATAAATCCATTTTATTATATCATAACTGCTTTAAACAGTTTCGAAGCAACTAAAAAAGTGTTAAAATTCGAAATACTACGAGATTATAACACTTTTTTTCTGAAAATTCAATGAATTATTTGTACTTTTTCACTTTTTCT
>CAYRZL010000158.1:0-3443 GCA_964428795.1 uncultured Lachnospiraceae bacterium
CCCGATTCTGTCAACCCCGTGACACAAACTTTTTCAAAAATTTTTCCTTGAAAACAAAGGCTTTTTGCTCCACCTCCCTGAAAATCAGCACTGAGCGTGTTCCGTAAGTGTCAAAAATTTTGCTTATTGGCGTTATATAAGTGCCACACATTTCAGCTCGCAAAATTGGAACCTATCTTTTTCTGATTATCATATTACATCTTCCCCAAGACTCATCCTTGTATTTGAACACGCCATCGTCAGTCCTTCTCTCCTCAAAACCCGAGCTGATATAGCAAGCTTTTGCTTTCGTGTTCTCTGGAAATACGTTAAGTTGTACTGCATCTACCTTAGCAATTTCAAAAGCATACTTAACCGCCAGCAATATCATTTCCCTTCCATATCCTTTACCGCGGTATTTGTCGTTAATCATCACGAATTTCAACATACCCTCGTTGGTATCAAGATTTGAGGAATAACAGAAAAAACCTATAACCGTTCCATCATCTGTTGTTGCAACATAGGGACTGCCGGTATATTGGTTTGCGTCATATTCCAGTACACTTTCAAAATTCGCTTTATCAATAGGAAATTCTATGAGATTTGCACACCACATAGCATGTGTTCTCTCGTCGATTATCCAATTTCGGATTATTTCAAAATCTTTTGTTGCAATATACGGTCTTATTCTCACGTTCCGGATCCCGCCTTCCACAAATCCCGACTTATATCGAGCAGTCAGCCTATCCACCACTCCGGCGTAATCTCTCCAAGCGTGATAACTCTGCCACTTTCATAGTCCATCATAATTTCAATATCCTTATATTTCTCCGGCATCAGCTGAACCATCAGCTCCCTACAAGCTCCGCACGGTGCACCGCTGGATCCGTCCGGCAAAATCGCAATAACCTTGGCGATTTCCTGTTCGCCATTCGTGATCATGTTAAAAATGGCGTTCCGCTCCGCACAGATACCCAGTGTGGAGCATGTATCGATACAAACACCGGTGTATATCCTTCCACTGCCTGAGAGTATAGCCGCAGAGACCTCACCACATGTTACATAATCCGATATTTTACGTTCTTTTCTCACCGCATTGGCTTCTTCGTACAATCTGTCCCATTGCCACTGGCTTTTGGTAATAGAACTAACATGCCCTGTCCTCTTCTCATGCATCAGAGGCACATCCACATTCTCAGATTGCCATTGATACCGGAAACCCACTTTTTCCTGAACACGCTTTGACTTGTTATTGCCCTCATAATAGCCGCACCAGATTTTTGTCATCCCCAGATCCTCAAAGCCATGCCGGATGATATCTCTGGCTGCTTCTGGCATGATCCCCTGTCCCCAGAACGGCTTCCCAAGCCAATACCCCAGTTCGCACTCATCATCACGCTCTGTCAGATCCGTATGACCATTTAATTTCAGTTCGATAGCGCCGATAGCCTTTCCATCCTCTTTCAGACATATAGCATAGGCTTCCGCTCCATTCAGGACATTCTTAATTATATCAAGGCTTTCATCCATGCTTTGATGCGGCGGCCACCCTGCGATCGGGCCCACATCCGGATCACTGGCAATTTTATATAAATCCTCTGCATCCGATTCCTCCCACGGACGCAGGATAAGTCTATCTGTTTTCAGTATCATACTTGTTCTCCTATAATTTGTATTGCATGAAGTTCCCGTTTTTTACGAACCCAAAATCTGCATACAGAAGAACTCCCATATCAGATGCTGTAATCTGCACCGTGCCACAACCATAAGCTCTGGCCTCTTCCACAACTCTCGACAGGAGTTCTTTTGCAATACCTTGTCGTCTGTAGTCAGGATTCGTGAACATACTGGATAACAGCCCCATCTTTCCACTTGGGCATTCAAAGTACGGAGGTTTCTCAACAAATGACATCCCACTGGTTCCAACTATTTTTTCTCCGTCCATTGCAAGCCAAGATACAAAAGTACCATCAGCCATATGCCTTGCATAATAATCCCGAAGTGCCGGAACAAGGTCTATATCCTCCGTAGCACCCTCTTCACGAAGCTACCGAATCCTCATCTGAATAAAAGTATCCAGTTCCTTCTCTGTAAGTTGTCGATATATTATTCCCATACTCACTCTCCATCTTCCAACAGAGGCATATTGATCAATTCCTGCAGTTTCTTCTGCAATACACTCTTATCAGGCAGCTGCAGCTGATACTCAGCCACCATCATCGGTGATAATGTCCTGCTCATTGCATATTCAACCACTTCGTCATCCTTAGACGCACACAGAATCATACCTACACTTGGATTCTCATTGTCTTTTTTCTTCTGCCGGTCAAGGGCCTCCAGATAAAAATCCATCTTGGAGATATATTCCGGCTTGAATTCACCTATCTTCAGCTCAAAAGCCACCAGACACTGCAGCCCTCTATGGAAGAAGAGCAGGTCTATCTTATAGTCGCTGCCTCCAACCTGTACCCGATATTCCTCATCAATGAAGGTGAAGTCCTTACCAACCTCCAATATGAAGTCTTTCATATTGCGGATCAGGCCTTTTCTCAAGTCTGCTTCCTTAAAGTTTGATGGCAGATCCAGAAATTCAATCACATATGAATCAAGAAACGGATTTTCCTTCAGTCCTTTTATCGGTTCCGGCAGCAGCTTTTCTTTAGACAGCATATACCTCTCATAATATCCGCTGTCAATCTGTCTGGATAATTCCCTGGCTGAATAGTTCTCCTTCACGCATAAAGTGATATAAAAATGCCGTTCCTCTTCCGTTTTTGCCTTGGAAAGAATAGCCAGATGATTTGACCAGCTGATTTGTGACAACAGTGTTGACACAAATTCATCGTCCTTATATGTCTCGTAAAATTTTTTCATCCGGTACAGACCACGTCTGTTGAATCCCTTGATTCCAGGAAAAGCATCCTGTATTTCCTCGGCAACCGAATCGATATAGGCATCTCCAAATGATGCATTGGCAGATTCCGTGCTCAGATATTCCCCAACGCGCCAGTACATATTGATCAGCTCTTCATTAACTTTTTTCAAAGCGTTCTGCCTTGACTGGCTTATGATCTGAATCAGACTTTCCGCCGCTGACAATTCGTTGCTCATATACATCCACCGCCTTTCAAATTTGTGACAACACTGTTGTTACAAATCAATCATCTCTCTTCACATAGTGCAGCTCAATATCGTACCCCAGAGCCTCCATCATCTTGACAAAGGTCTTATTGACCACACTGTCATTCTTTTTTATCACCCGGTTCACATAGGCCTTCGTAGTATCGATCTCTTCCGCCACTTTCGCCTGCGTCTTTCCCTGCTCTATGCACTTTACCTTCACATCTACTTCGATATTGTTTCTGACCATATCTATTACCCATGCTCTATGTATCAGTTGTCTTTTTCGTACAATTTATAGTATAACAGTTTCTATGGATTTTTCAAGCAAAAAAGAGGCCTGC
>CAYRZL010000159.1:0-3426 GCA_964428795.1 uncultured Lachnospiraceae bacterium
AGACCGATATCGGTCTAAACTGACATAGGCCGACAAAAAAGTTAGACCGACAAATCACAAGGAAAACTATATTTTATCCATATATTGCATTGATTTATCGGTCTAAAACCATTGTAATAATCAAAAAGGAGGATTATTACAATGAGAAAATTTAATGATTTTGATGAACTGGCATTTGATACAAAACAGAAACTGCTTTCATTTTGTGATTATGCACCCAAGACACTATCCCGTTATGACAGTATTGTTGAAATGCTCAAGAAAGCAATGGAGGGATCAGAAAGCGTCTTTTCACTTTCGCGCATCCAAAAATGGCTTGACTGTTTCATCGCATTTAACAATTACAGTGATTGCACTTACAAAAAATACAGAAGGATCATTCTTCTTCTCAACGATAATTATATCGGAGAACTCGATTCCTGGAAGATTTATCCGTCTGTCCACCGTCCAATACCGGAATCGGCAGATTTCCTAAGGACAGCCAATACTTATGAGGTTTATCTGGGAGCCTGTGAGTATGCAAAAAAAACTATTTATATCAGAATGACGTTTGCCTATAACTTTTTGTGCCATCTGGAATCTGTTGGAATTTATGATTTTAAATTGGTCACATCTTTTACTATTTCTGAATATATCAGTTCCGCTCATTTTCAGAATAGAACACCGAATGGAGTTTCAACAGAGATTATTGGAATCAGGCAGTTCCTTAGATTCCTTGAAGACAGATATCCCATAAAAAAAGGAATCCATCTTGCCTGCTTCAGCAGGCAGAAAAAGAGCAGGCGGATTATTTCTACTTATACAGACAAGCAAGTGGAAATCCTCTGCGGTGAGCATCAGGAACTACCGACAAACCTTAGAAACCGTGCCGCTTATCTGCTTGCGCTGAAGTGCGGCCTGCGCACCTGCGATATCATGAGCCTTAAATTTAAGGACATAGATTTCCATAACAAGACAATCCACTTGGTTCAGAAAAAGACGAAGGAGGATCTGGTGGTTCCCTTTGATATGGAGGTCTCGAATGCCCTTATCAGATATGTCCTGGAAGAACGCCCGAAATGCAGGAGCAGCTATATCTTTTTGACAGTTACCGGACCTGTAAGAAGACTTACCCACAACTCGTCATTCAGAACGGAGACCAGATTTAGGGGCGTGGGGGAATGCGACAAACCTGTACATGACGGGCTTCATATTTTACGAAGAACTTTCGCATCGGATCTGCTTAGATCCGGAATCAGTGTATCACTGATCGCTTCAGCCCTTGGACACACAGATACAGGGACTGTTGACCGGTACCTTGCGGTGGAGGAAGGGAAAATGAGAAAATGTGCCTTGTCCATTGACGAGATTACATACAGGGGAGGAATGTTTTGATGAGTGCCATAAGACAATATTTTCCGACCCTGATACAGACTTTACGCAACCTGGGATACACTCTTTCTTATCTCGAATCCAATCTGGAAGAGCTGGACCTGTTTTATGATAAATCATATCCGGGGCAGTCCACGGTGACATTTGAAACAGCCACGGACTGGATATATTTACGGAAAGCTGCATCAAAAAAACAGCTTCGTGAAAGGATACTGACAGTTAAATATCTTTCCCGGTATCTACTTTCAATGGGTATTGAGGCTTATATGCCGGATATTAAAGTGGGTGTGGGTTTCCACAGACGCCCCCAACTGCTCAATTCCCTTCAGCTGTGCCGCTTTTTTACAGGTGTTGACGGATTAAATGCTAATAAGCGTTCACCAAACCGGGAGTATATTGCCCCCGTATTGTTCCGGATGATATATTCATGCGGATTGAGAAATTCAGAAGCCTGCACCATAAGGAAAGAAGATATCAATCTCCAGCGGGGCGTGGTTAGGATCCTTCATTCCAAAGGCGACAAGGATAGGATCGTCTTTATGGATGAGACACTGACAGATCTGTGCAGTAGATTTGATACCGTTTATTCTTCCATGCTGCCGGAACGGAAATATTTTTTTCAGATTTCAGAAGAACGGCTTCATCCAACGAAGTACAATGTTGATGACTGGTTTGACCTTGTTTTAAAGAAAACAGGACTGGATGAGGAGTTTTCCATCAAGCCGACCGTTCACGGCCTGAGGCATCTTTTTGCTGTAAAAAGCATGAAGAAATGTCTGGAGCAGGGGGAGGATTTCGGTAACTGGATAAAATACCTGAGTAAATATATGGGTCACGAATCAACTGAGGAAACCATATACTATCTGCATATGGTCGAAGCGCTGATCCCTGAATATCAGGAAAAGATCCGCGGCATTACGGAAGGAATCGAGGTTGCCTATGAAGAATTCTGATTTGTTTTTTTCTGCAATCAATGATTATACCGAAAGGCTCCGGCTCGATCTTAAGAGTGAAAAGACTGTCACCACCTATATCGAGGGTCTGGAAAGCTTTAGATCCTATCTGTGTGAACAGCTGAAGATGAATATTGAAAAGATCCGTTTCAGTGACATTGATGATGACACAGTCAGAAACTTCCTTAAATACCTGATAGAATCAGGACATTCCATTTCTACAAGGAATATCAAACTTATTTCTATCAAAGGTTACATCCGATACTGCGCTGAAAAAGATATCACTTTATTGCCTTTGCAGCTGAAAGTTTCAAAAATTAAAACAAAGAAAGTTTCTCCAAAGAAGCATAACTGGATATCAGTGGAACAGTTACGGGTTCTGTTGGGACAACCTTCTAAAAACAGAATCGGTATCAGGGATCGTTTCATTCTGCTGATACTTTTTTCCACTGGGATGAGATTGAATGAGCTTCTTGAATGCCGGATTGGAGGAATTCATCTATGCGGTAAAGATTCTTACATATATGTTGAAGGAAAGGGCGGTAAAGAACGTGTGATTCCGATCACTAAAGAGACGGTTGATAACATAAAAGTGTACTTGGAACTTTTTCATAAAAATACCAATAAGGATGATTTTCTTATATATACAATACATGATGGGATCAGACATAAAATGTCGGCTGATAATGTGCAGAGAATAGTTAGAAAGTATGCGGATATGGCAAGGATTACTGATGCCGATTTCCCTAAACTTCATCCACACATGCTGAGGCATTCCTATGGTGCGGTTCTGTACAGAAACAATATGTCAAAAGCAGAGATTGCAAAACTATTGGGTCATGAACAGGAATCCACTACTGAAATATATGTTGAGACTGATGTGGATATGATCAGAGACTCCCTAAAGCAGATATGCAAAGATGACCAGGAAGATTTGTTTAGGTCATTGAGCCCAGATGAAAAGAAGAAGCTTAGAGGGGAATACTAATTAAGTTTTAGGCCGATAAATGAATACAAATATACTTAATAAAATGGGACTGTTGGGCTATTTGTCGGTCTAACTTTTTTGTCGGCCTATGTCAGTTTAGACCGATATCGGTCT
>CAYRZL010000160.1:0-3413 GCA_964428795.1 uncultured Lachnospiraceae bacterium
CCCAGTCGCCGACCTTCTCCTCCGGTACTGCCCTGACATGGAACTGCGCCCGCTTCGGAAAATCCAGCGAGGACAGCTCAACTACACCGTTCTTCTTGGCAGAGTAGGCAATATGGATGCCATAATTAATAGCCAGGCCATTGATCTTTCCATACTGGTGATCCACATGGGCTCCCAGCGGACAGATACGATATGGACAAAAGGCGACGTCATCCGGGTCACGGTGATATATCTCATTGAATTTCTTTACACATTTTTTCGGCATCTGCCTTGCTCCTCTGAATTTGTATTGTGATTGCTGTGCTGTTTGCTTCTCTTTCTATCCCGCGTGTTCCTTACACCTGATAAAATTCCTTGTACCACTCCGCAAACCGTCTCAATCCTGTCCGCAGATCCGTGCTTGGTTTGAATCCAAAATCACGCTCTAGTGCGCTTGTGTCCGCATAAGTCACAGGCACATCACCAGGCTGCATGGGAACCAGTTTCTTATGAGACTCAAAATCATAATCCTCCGGCAGTACTCCGGCTCTTACCAGCTCCTCGCTTAATATCTGCACAAAATCCAGAAGGTTCTCCGGAGAGCTGTTTCCGATATTATAAATATTGTACGGCGGCACAGGCAGGCCATCCTCGCCGGTCTTCTTCTCCGGCGCACCGCCCATGACATGGATCACGCCCTCCACAATGTCATCAATAAAAGTGAAGTCACGCTTGCAGTTTCCGTAGTTGAAGATTTCTATGGTCTGTCCGGCACGGAGTTTATTTGTAAATCCAAAATACGCCATATCAGGACGCCCCGCCGGGCCATATACTGTGAAGAACCGCAGACCCGTACTTGGGATGTTATAAAGTTTACTATAGGCATGCGCCAGCAGCTCGTTTGACTTCTTCGTTGCTGCGTAAAGGGAGACTGGATTGTCTACCTTGTCATCGGTACTGTATGGCACCTTCTTATTGGAGCCATAGACGGAAGAGGATGAAGCATAGACGAGGTGTTCCACGCCGGATTTCCCACCATCATAGCTGTGCCTACACGCTTCCAGAATGTTATAGAAACCGATCAGGTTGGATTCGATATACGCATCCGGATTTGTGATACTATATCTCACACCGGCCTGCGCTGCGAGGTTGACCACAATAGCAGGCTTGTATTCAGTGAAGATTTGATTTGCCAAATCCTTGTCAGCAATAGACCCCTTGATAAACGCAAAATTAGGCTGAGAGGTAAGCAGGGACAGCCTGTACTCTTTCAGTCTCACGTCATAGTAGTCATTCATATTGTCGATGCCGATGATCTTGAACCCATCAGAACATCCTGCAATAGAAAAGTCATCTAACAGCCGTTTCACCAAGTTCGCTCCAATGAATCCGGCTGCGCCTGTGACCAATATGGTTTTGTTATGCAAATCAATGTTATTCACGCTAAAATTCCTCACAATCTGTATTTTGGAAATCAAACACAGTATATCTCAAAACGAACCAGCCGGCAACTTTATTTTCCTGTTTTCCGTATTTTTCGGTGATTTTCTCTCTTGACGATTTTTTCGGTTTTCGCCGGATTTTCCTGACATACTGTACAATATTGAAAAGGGGACTTACATAGCCCCCTCTCCTTTCAACACGGTTTTTACAGTCAAAAACAGAATCTTGATATCTTGTCCGATGTTCCAATTGCTGATATATTCTGTATCCAATTTCACAACCTCTTCAAAGTCTGTGATATCGCTGCGACCGCTGACCTGCCACAGGCCGGTAATGCCAGGCTTGAAGGACAAACGTGCCATATGGTGAAGCTCATATTTTTCAAATTCATCCTCTGTCGGCGGACGTGTCCCTACAAGGGACATGTCCCCTTTCAGCACATTCCAGAACTGTGGAAACTCGTCCAGCGAAGTATCACGGATAAACTGGCCGATACCTGTCTTCTTTGTGCCGTCCGGCAGAATCCTGTTGCCGATCACGCGCGGGTCAAATTCCATTTTAAACATCAGGCCGTCTTTCACGCGGCCCTGTTCGATCAGCTCCTTCTTGCGTTCCTCCGCATCCATATACATGCTGCGGAATTTGTATATTTTGAATCTTCTGCCATTCTCCCCCACGCGGATCTGAGAAAAGAAGACCGGACCGGGTGAACGGAAATAAATTGCCGGCGCTACAAACACAAAGATAACGCCCGTCAGCAGACATCCGACCAGACCGCCAAGAATATCCATCAGCCTTTTACAGAAAAGCTGCCTAGTCGTCACATAATTGATCGTTGTCGTAAGCGACGTATAACCGCATACTCTCTCAACGAGCTGTTTTCTGCCCAGTGTTCCTTCGAGCGGCGGCATTCCCATATGTACCGTCACGCCTGTCTCCAGAAACTTTTCCAGCAATTTCTGCGAAAACGCATGATCAGGAGGGTAAATGATCAGGATCTCGTCGATGCCGCCGTTGCAGATATATTCTTTCACATTTCCCTTCGTCGCCACAACCGGTATGCCGGCAATCTCCACGCCAATACGGTTCTCATCCATGATTACCGCGCCCACCAGATTGTATTTTTCAAAATTATGTTTTTTTATATTGCTGATAACGCTTTCCGCCATCGCGTCAAGCGTGACGATCAGCAGCGTTCTGTTCTTCCCGCCGCTTTGCGCTCTCTTATGCAGATGCGCTTTCCAAAACAAGCGTACCGAACAGCTAAGCAGAAAATAAAATACCCCCAGCAAGTATAGGCTTGTCCGCGAATAGTCGAGGCTTGTCTGAGTGGAAAACAAGTACAGCACACCCAGCAGCATCACGATCAATACATGCCTGATCGTAATCAGGAATTCCTGATAAGTTCCGCGCCGCAGCACGTTTTTTAACGTCTCCAGAAAAATAATGACACAAATATCGATCAGGGTCAGCACAATGGCCATGTTCCGGTATAACTCCCGCTGATAGGGATTGGAAAAGCCGTGCCGTATCCAATATGACAGCACAAACGCAAACTGCAGACAGATCATATCCAGAATGATAAAATCCAGATGCTTCAGCCAGCCCTTTGATTTCTTTTTATACATGAATAAAGCTTCCTCTCATTGTGTTTTACGTTCAGCATGGGAAAAGCTGAAATCAGCGTTTCCCCATAACCTTACGATTCTCATGCCAGCTAACAAACGCTGCATTTACCGGCGATCTCTCTGCCCTGTCTGCTCATGTTCACGTATATGGGAACATTGCACCAGACAGGTAAGCAAAACGCCGACACAGGCGCCCAGCAAAAAGCTTCCTGCTGCGATTAGAAATTCCATATGCACATCTCCTGCCTTTTTAACAGTATATTGCTAAACAGGCGCGTCTAATCATGCATACTGCATTTTTTCAAAAAAAAGACCTAAGAGTTTTACCCCCCCCCCGTTCACTTTTTTCTCTCATTTTAGTTT
>CAYRZL010000161.1:0-3400 GCA_964428795.1 uncultured Lachnospiraceae bacterium
CTTGACAGACAGACAGACAGACAGACAGACAGACAGACAGACAGACAGACAGACAGACAGGGCGTAATTTACAGTTAGATTGTTTTAAAGCAGTTCTTATTGTATTGGTAGTGACACGCCATGTTCTTCAATACTCTGTATCAGATGAGGGTGGAATACTGACCAATATAATTTGGGCAATCCAAATGCCTGGTTTTATGCTTGTATCCGGATATTTTGCAGCAAAACCAAGTTCTGTGGTCTTTCGTTCGATAAGAAAAAATGCGCAGAGGTACTTGCTACCATTCCTTAGTTGGTGGATTCTATTTTCTGTTTTATTACTTGGTGGGTGCAATCGCAATCTGCTTTATGGTATACAAACATTATTTCAACATGTTGATGGTGGCCTGTGGTTTTTGTGGGTGATTTTTTGCTTATCTATTTTGGCTTCTGTAGTTAATAGAATACTATCCTTGGATGCAAATAATATTTTTAAAGCATTGTATCTTATTGTCGCTTGTGGGTTGTTTTACGGAATGTTATTAGTCATTGTTGTAATTTCTCATAATATGAACATTTTTGGCATTAAGTACATTCTTTACTATTCTATTTTCTATGGGTTTGGCTATTGCATCAAATGGACGATAAGTATTTGGAAGCCTCTATGGAATTCAAGTAAAAGCATAATGGTATTCGTAAGCATTGTTGTGTTCCTTGCGATCGTTTACAATTATGATCTCTATCATTGTGGAGATGATCTGACTTCAATTGTACTCAGATGTATTGCAGGATTTACTGGGAACCTGGTACTGTTTAATACCATTGAAAAATTTAGAAGTACTCTAATTAAGGCAAAGATAGCTTCAATAGGAAAGTATACGCTGGAAATATATTGCACTCATATGTATGTAAATAACCTTTTCATGGCAAGTAATGGCAGTATCTTTTGGAGCGCAGCGGGCTTTTCCAATTTTATTATCTCATTTATTTGCACATGTATTTTTACTGCGATAATCATTGCTGTATTCAAAAGCGTGCCATTTGCTAATTTCATAATGTATGGAAAAAGATGAAAAAGTAGTAAAAGGGAAAAAGATCGGTCGCAACGGGTTATGTCCGTGTGGCAGTGGAAAGAAATACAAGTTCTGTTGTGGTAAAAATCAGTGAAATAAATAGATGGAGGAGGACGATTTATGGATTCAATATCATTCACAAATACAAATACCGTCTCCTCTAACCGTATCATTTACACCCCGTCAACGTTTGCCAGATCCTCCCTGATCCATCTCCAGGAGACAGGGACGCTGCAAGCCTTATATCCTCATAAGAGCGAAAGAACCGGTTTAAATTCCTGCCTTTTCTTTACAGTCTTAAGCGGATTAGGCGGGCTTACCTATGAAGGGGAAAAGTATGCCTTGTCCCCCGGTGACTGTGTGTTTATCGATTGCAAAAAAGTGTATAGCCATGAGACGGGGATTGGCGGAGTATCCCTCTGGTCTCTCCAGTGGTGTCATTTCTACGGTCCAAACATGAATGCCATTTACCGAAAATATATGGAGCGCGGCGGGAAGCCTGTATTTCGGACGGAGCGGCTGCAATCTTATTACTCCATACTTAACGATATCTACAAGACCGCAGACTCTTCCGATTATGTCCGAGATATGCGGATACACGAGAAACTGTCATCACTCCTTACCCTGCTTATGGAGGATGCATGGGCTTGCAGAGATGCTAATGAGAAAAGCACGGATGAATTTGCAAATAAAACTGTGGACATCCAGGAGATAAAAGAATATCTTGATCAAAATTTTAAGGCACGAATCACACTGGATGACCTGGCAAGCCGGTTCTATATCAGCAAATATTATTTGATGTCGCTGTTTAAGGACCGCTACGGCGTGACGGTCAACGCCTATCTGAACCAACTGCGTGTTACCTATATCAAACAAAACCTGCGCTTTACAGACACTACCGTGGAAGCGCTGGCCGCAGAGCTTGATATTGAGCCGACCTATCTGTCGCGGCTGTTCAAAAAAATCGAAGGCATTTCTCCGAGTGAGTATCGGAAGCAGTGGAGTAGCAAAGACGGTAATCAAAAAGTAACAGAATTCAAAATAAGAACGAAACGTGAAGACGAAAACATAAAAATGGAGCATAAAGACGAGACGTGAAGGCTGCATAAAGTTGGGCGGGAAATGAAATCCCAACATTGTGCAGCTTTTTCTCACTTTCGGTCATTCATGATCGGTATATTATTATCTAAAATGATAGCTGGTTGGCGCGGGCAGGCTATCTGCGCCGGATAAAGTTTTTAAGCACAAGGAGCAGATATGATATGAGTAAAGCAGCACAGGCAGGAAAAGTAGCATTGATCACGGGAATTACCGGGCAGGACGGTTCTTATCTGGCGGAGTTCCTGTTAGAAAAGAACTATGAAGTACACGGTATTACCCGCCGTTCTTCCATATCAAACACAGGTCGTATCGACCATATTAAGGATCGGATCACATTGCATGATGGGGATTTGTCCGATTCATCCTCTTTGATTCGCATTATCAGCGTCATACAGCCGGATGAAATATATAATCTGGCAGCGCAGAGCCATGTGCAGGTTTCTTTCGATGTGCCGGAATATTCAGGCGATGTGGACGCATTGGGAACGTTGCGCATTCTGGAAGCTGTCCGTATTCTTGGCCTGACGAAGAAAACAAAAGTTTATCAGGCATCTACATCCGAATTATATGGCAAAGTGGAGGAAATTCCGCAGAAGGAAACCACACCGTTCCATCCGTACAGCCCCTACGCCGTGGCGAAGCAGTACGGTTTCTGGATCACGAAAGAGTACCGGGAAGCATATGGAATGTTCGCAGTCAACGGCATCCTGTTCAATCACGAGTCAGAGCGTCGCGGAGAGAATTTTGTGACAAGAAAAATCACGCTTGCCGCCGGACGCATCGCAGAAGGATTACAAGATCATCTGGAGCTTGGCAATATGGACTCCCTGCGCGACTGGGGTTATGCCAAGGACTATGTGGAATGTATGTGGCTCATTATGCAGCAGGATAAGCCAGAGGATTTTGTAATCGCTACCGGTGTGCAGCATACAGTCCGTGATTTCACAGAGAAAGCGTTTGCAGCCAACGGCATGACTATCCGTTGGAAAGGCAGGGGTCTTGACGAAAAGGGCTATGACGCTGAGACGGGAAAGCTCCTTGTCAGCGTAAATCCGGCGTGGTTCAGACCCACCGATGTGGACAACCTGTGGGGAGATCCGACAAAGGCAAAGACAGTCTTAGGCTGGAATCCGCAGAAAACCAGCTATGAGGAACTGGTGGAGATTATGGCGAAGCATGACCGGAAACTGGCAAAACAGGAGAAGGCAAAACTGGAGGCAGAATAATCATGATGGAGAAAAACGCGA
>CAYRZL010000162.1:0-3392 GCA_964428795.1 uncultured Lachnospiraceae bacterium
GGAGTCAGCTCCATAAAACGAAGTTTTCCAAAGAAATAAGAAAAATTATGAATGTGCCTATTAGATGGCTTATGAGAGAAAATAAAGGGGCGATAATATTATGCCTGGTGAAATAGACAGACCTTCAAAACATAATATTTCATATGAAGATGGCGGGTCATGTTTAAATAACAGTTGCAAAGAATATTCGGAGTGTTTCACTGCACCATTACTCCGGGAGAGAAGAAAGGCAGTGAGAGAGCTGTATGAAAAGATGAGGAAGATAGTTACGACAACAGAGCCGGATATATCAGAGCTGGATTCTGCCTTGTGGCAGACGGTGGTTGCCTATCAGGATTATTTGTTCCATACAACTTCCGGATTACCTTTTTCATATAAGGTTAAACACAAGAAAAATGGAGAATACAGCGGCGAATTGATTGTATCAAGGAAAGAAGGAAGCAAGACACTGACAAAAAGCTCTGTCATTTTTGCTTTTCATCAGGTTCTTAAATCTGTAACAGTGGAGAATATGTTGGAAAAAGACGGTGTCGGTGAAATAGCTTTAGTTCTGCCGGAGTATAGAGGACCGAAAGCCATCGGACAGATATTCGGTATTTCCTATGTATATAGTATGTTTTGGGAGTTTGGTTTGATAAGCGTGCCTGATCAGGTAAGGGATAAATTAAAGGGGAAACTTTGAAAATGATGAGTGAAGGAAAAAAGATGCAAAGTATCAATTTGGAAAATAAAACAATTTTAGTGACCGGAGCAGCTGGTTTTATCGGTGCAAACCTTGTTTTGGAGCTGCTGAGAACACATTCATCGATTTGTATCGTTGGAATTGATAATCTCAATGATTATTATGATGTGTCTATCAAAGACTGGAGATTGCAGGAGATCAAAAAGTGTGCAGCAGAGCATCCTGATTCAAAATGGACGTTTGTTAAAGGAAGTATAGCGGACAAATCTTTGATTGATGAAATTTTTGCTGCTTATCATCCTGATCTCGTGGTGAATCTGGCAGCTCAGGCGGGGGTGCGTTATAGCATAACGAATCCTGATGTATATATTGAGGCTAATTTAATTGGCTTTTACAATATTCTGGAAGCATGCCGCCATTCTTATGACGATGGAGCAAAGGGCGTAGAGCATCTGGTGTACGCGTCTTCATCTTCGGTCTATGGATCGAATAAGAAAGTCCCGTATTCTACCGATGACAAAGTAGACAATCCGGTCTCTCTCTATGCGGCTACGAAGAAGTCCAATGAACTTCTGGCTCATGCATACAGCAAGCTTTACAATATTCCATCCACAGGACTTAGGTTCTTTACAGTATATGGTCCGGCAGGGAGACCGGATATGGCTTATTTTGGATTTACAAATAAGTTGTTAAAGGGCGAGACCATCCAGATATTTAACTATGGAAATTGCAAACGTGATTTTACCTATGTAGATGATATTGTGGAAGGAGTAAAACGTGTGATGGCAGGCGCTCCGGAGAAAAAGACCGGGGAGGATGGTCTGCCGGTTCCGCCATATGCAGTTTATAATATTGGAAATTCAAATCCGGAAAATCTTTTGGATTTTGTAGATATTCTTCAGCAGGAATTGATTCGTGCCGAAGTGCTGCCGGCAGATTATGATTTTGAGGCACACAAAAAGCTGGTTCCCATGCAGCCGGGAGATGTCCCGGTGACTTATGCAGATACCAGTGCATTGGAGCGTGATTTTGGCTTTAAACCGGATACAAGTCTGCGGGAAGGATTGAGAAAATTTGCGGAATGGTATAAAGAATTTTATTGTGTACAGGTTTAAATTCTGTAAAAGGTTCTGCCGAAATTTATCTGGTAAAAGACAATAAAAATAATGACTCTCCGGAGATGATATGATCCGTTCTATATCTGAAAGGATAATCATATCATTCCCGGAGAGTATTGTTTTGCTGCTTAATCGCGGCGGAACAGGTCGCGGGTATACACTTTTTCTTCTACATCATCCAGACAGGAATCGTAACGGTTGGCAATGATCGACTGACTTAATTGTTTAAACTTTTCCAGGTCATTTACAATTCTGCTTCCGAAAAAGGTGGTTCCGTCTGTCAAAGTAGGCTCGTAGATAATCACTGTGGCGCCTTTAGCTTTGATGCGCTTCATGATGCCCTGGATAGAGGATTGACGGAAGTTGTCGCTGTTTGATTTCATGGTCAGTCGGTAAACACCTACGGTTACATCTTTTTCTTTGCTCTCATCCCATGAGGAGTTCGCTTCATAGGCTCCGGCCAGCTCCAATACTCTGTCGGCGATATAGTCTTTTCTCGTTCGGTTGCTTTCTACGATGGCACTCATCATATTCTGCGGAACATCCTGATAGTTGGCAAGAAGCTGTTTGGTATCCTTCGGCAGACAGTATCCGCCATATCCAAAGGAAGGATTGTTATAGTGAGAGCCGATGCGCGGATCCAGACATACGCCGTTGATAATAGCCTGAGTATCCAGACCCTTCATCTCCGCATAAGTATCCAATTCATTGAAGTAGGATACACGGAGTGCTAAGTATGTATTGGCAAATAATTTTACAGCTTCCGCCTCGGTAAAGCCCATAAATAAGGTATCAATGTCTTTTTTGATCGCACCCTCCTGCAAAAGTGCGGCAAAGGTATGTGCTGCTTTTACCAGCCGCTCGTCAGTTTCATCGGTAGATACAATAATACGTGAAGGATAGAGGTTATCATACAGTGCTTTGGATTCCCTCAAAAATTCCGGACTGAAGATGATGTTGCCTGTGTTATATTTTTTCCTTACAGATTCTGTATAGCCTACAGGGATGGTACTTTTGATTACCATAATGGTATCAGGATTTACTTTCTGTACCAGCTCAATTACTGCTTCCACTGCGGAGGTGTCAAAATAATTCTTTTTGCTGTCATAGTTGGTGGGCGCCGCAATCACGACAAAGTCGGCGTTTTTATATGCGGCTTCACCGTCCAGTGTAGCGGTCAGATCCAGATTTTTTTCAGCCAGATATTTTTCAATATAATCGTCCTGAATCGGAGATATGCGGTTGTTGATCATGTCTACCTTTTCCGGAATGATGTCCACTGCGGTTACATGATTGTGTTGAGCCAGAAGTGTGGCAATGGACAGACCAACATAGCCGGTACCTGCAACTGCGATGTTCAATGGTGATTCGGTTTCAATGGTATTTGAAGGTTTTTCTTCTACAAATACGGACGTTGGATCAAAGTCCAGAACGTTGGCCAATGCTTCTAGCTGTGGAATAAGCGGAATATAATCCTGTTTCTCCAGGCGGACGATCATGGCACGGTTGATACCGGTCAGTTCGGAAAGCTGAGCCTGAGTAAGGGATTTTGCTTTGCGCTGGGTGAGAACCAGACCTGACAATTTTTGTAT
>CAYRZL010000163.1:0-3370 GCA_964428795.1 uncultured Lachnospiraceae bacterium
TGCCTCCTCCGGGACTTTTTTAGTCAAAACACTGTCAAACTCGGGATTATATATGATAATCGTCCAAAAAGCAAGTTCCAAAAAGTTATTTTAAGGCAATATTTTTGATATTTCTTAGTTTTTTTGTAATGTATTTTTTGACATATAACGCAAGTATTATTATAATAAATATCGGGAAGGAGGGAGTTTAATGAAAAAGAAGAACAGTTTATCCAGGCGTTTTCTTGTCGGCATAATAACCATGATGCTTGTCTTTTCCGCCGTGCCGTATCTGCCGATGCAGGGCAATGTGCCCGTGGCAGAGGCAGCAAAGGTCAAACTGAACACCAAAAAGGTAGTTCTGAAAAGGGGGGATAGAAAGAACCTGAAGCTGAAAAACGCAAGCGGAAAGATCACCTGGAAATCCAGCAAGAAGAGTGTGGCTTCCGTAAACAAAAAAGGCGTTGTGAAAGCGAAAAAGGCGGGTACGGCCATAATCACGGCCACCTATAAGAAGAAGGAATATACCTGCAGGATTACGGTGAAGTCCTCCGGATCGGGCAGTGCAGGGACGGGTGTCTCTGGCGGGACGGTATACTGGGTGCCCGGCGGGTCTGTTTATCATGTATCACGTAGCTGTCCGACACTTTCCAACTCAAAGAACGTTTACAGCGGCAGCGTATCCGGCAGCGGTAAAAGCCGGGCTTGTAAGGTATGCTCATAAAATTTCAGACAAAAAAACAGATTATGGAGGTTTTGTTATGAAAACAAACAGGGTTTTGGTACTGGCGGCTGCAGCGCTGCTGGCTGGCAGCATAGCATATGCCCAGGAGACGGAGACGCCGGAGACCGAGGCCGTGGATACGGCGACTCTTTCAGACGATTGGAAAGATTTCCAGATACAGATTGACGGCCAGGTCTATCAGTTTCCAATGATGTACAGCGATTTTACAGCCCTGGGCTGGTCCGCCGACGAGGAGGATCAGGAGCTGGAACTGAATCCAAACCAGTATACCATGATCCAGTTCGAGAAGGATGATGTGGAAGTGACCGCATATGTCCTGAATCTGGCAATCAATACGCTGTCGGCCAGGGAGTGTATTATCGGCGGTATGGATATCGACAATTTTTACTGGGATCTGACGGAGGGCTCCATCACATTGCCGGGGGGCATCGTGCGGGGTGAGGCGGATATAGATTTCATTGAAACAACTTATGGTACGCCCAGCAGCACCTATGAGGGCGGCCTCTACGATCAGATCACTTACGAGACCGACTACAACTCCAGTGTGGAGATGCAGATATATAAGGAGAGCGGTGTGCTTGAGAACGTTGACATCCGCAATTTTGTGGAGCCGGAGGGCTTTGACGAGGGAGAGGCCAGCGAGGAGGTTCCGGAGTCCGTTGCCGTTTATACGAAGCCGGAAGCGCTGGGAGAGGCCCTGACCGAGTATCAGATTGAGGTGGAAGGAGAAATCTACAGACTGCCTGTACCTGTGCGTATTCTTGTAGCAGATGGCTGGGAGATCGACGAGAGCGATACGGCGGAGACGATCAGCGCCCACAGTTCCGGATGGGTAACCCTCCGCAGGGGTGGACAGGAGATCCGCGACCTGGCCTACAACGGAGAGAACTATGCAACCATTCCGGAGAACTGCTGGATCGAAGAGATTGCCCTTGGAGAATATGAGACCAATGTGGATGGAAGCCTACCGGCCGGAATCACCATCGGGATGGCGGAAGAGGATTTTCTGACAGTTCTGGGGAACGCGGGCATATCCTATGAGCAGGACGAAAGCGGCAATTACAGATACTACAGCTTCAGTAATCCGCAGTACGGCCAGGGCTATGAGGTTACCGTTTATATCGGAGACGACAGCTATTTTGAACAGAATACCATCATGGAGATCAGTTGCAGCAATTCGGTAGAGAATTAATTTTGCTGTACAGAAAAGCTGATAAATAGAGGGAAAGCGGAACCACCTTAAAATAAATCGCCACAGAAAACAATTCTCAAAAAAGGTTTCAGGATTCAGGGAAAGTGCGCCCAAATTTTAAGGGAATGAAAAGAAAACCCTTGGCTTAACAGTGATAAGGAACTAATCACTGATCAACTGTCAGTTGACGGTTTCGGGGTGCATAAAGAGAAATAGCCCATCATGTGAGTGTCCGCCTGCGTAATCATTGCGCTTCTGGGCAGTCACACGATAGGCTGTTAAATCGAGAGTTTTATGCCAGAATCCCTGTTAAACGAAGAAGCTCATTGTACATCTTGTGCTCCTCCTCAGGAACCTTTAACATCACCATTGCCTGTTCTGCCGTCCAATGCATAGAGTCCATTAAATTTCTTATGGATTCAAGCTTTCCTTCAATTCTTCCTTCTTTCACGAAGCCTTCACTGATCTCACACATTTCTGCCTGACCTCCTTTATCACACTTCAAGTAATGGATACGTTCTGACAAATCCCCCTGACTGAAATCGTCTGGATCTGTCGTCATAAAGTATTTCATTAACTTTGCTGTATCCGTTCCGTCGTCAACTGCCGCATTCACATAAACAATACTCCTGCCGTCATTGTACTCCACGTCTGTCTTATCAAAATACTTTTTGACACGATACACGGTTCTTCCTGCTTTCCAGATATCCTTCTCACTGATGTAGAAGATCTGGACATTGGGCAACTCTGTGAACGTACAACCTTTCTGTAAATATTCGCTGTCTATCATGGAACCATAGAATCTCGTTCGCCTGGCATGATCTACATCATCTCTACACTGAATTTCAATGTAGAGGAGGCAGTTGGGTGTGCAGTTGGTATCCATTCTCACCATTTCTGCATTTTGTCCTCAGAGCCAAATGTCATTTCCAGAAGTTCTGCCGCAATATCCTTGCTGCATACCCTCATCAGGTTGTCATCGGCATCTTCCTTTGACAGCAGATTCACGCTTCCATACCAGACGATTTCCTGATCAATCACCGCATAATGCTCACAGGACTCTTCCGCGAACCGGATCTCAAAACCGGCTTTGCGAAGCCTTTCTATAAGTTCCATCCGGACATCGTCTCTGCCATATTTATAGATATCGGGATGCCAGGTGACAATGGTAGCCTTTACGCCCAATTCCTGACGTTTACTTAATTTGCTGATAATCTGATTTACCTTTTGCATATTAAGGCGCGGGCTGGATATCACGACACCTGTCCTTGCCTCTTCTATATCTCTCCAATAAACCCCGGCATAATTGTCAATGTCATAGATTGCATTTGCTTTCTGCTTCGTTCCATCTATGCTGACGCAAAGTTCATATCCAATCTTCTTATATGCTTTCAGCCTCGCAGCGTACATCTTATCAAATTTGGGAATATGGCTGTCTACATAATCATATACGA
>CAYRZL010000164.1:0-3267 GCA_964428795.1 uncultured Lachnospiraceae bacterium
TACTATAGTTTTCATCTGTGACCGCCTCCAGCCATTCAGCAGAAGTTTCTTCACCGCTCACTTCAATCGCCAGATGCGAGAACCAGCTATCCGCTGCCGCACCATGCCAGTGCTTCACTTCTGCCGGAATCACCACCACATCACCGGGATGCAGCTCCTGTGCCGGTTCTCCCCACGCCTGATACCAGCCTCTACCACCTGTAACAAGAAGAATCTGTCCACCGCCAGTTTTTGCATGGTGGATATGCCAGTTGTTCCGGCATCCCGGCTCAAAAGTTACATTGGATACCGGACCGCCCCTATCGGTCAACGGCTGCAGATATGCCTGTCCAATAAAATATTTGCCAAACTGATCCGGCAGTTTCTTACCCATAGGGAATACGCCTGGATTTTCATATCTGTTCTCACTCATTGTTTTTCTCTCCTTTACGATTGATCTGTCATACGTTCTGTTGCTTCACAATACCGCGCTCCGACAACCGGGTGCATCGCCAGAATATCATCCAGCTCTGTATAGTCCTTTTCACCCAGATCCACATAGGCCGCGCTCATATTTTCCATCAGCCGCTCCTCGGATTTTGTACCGGGGATTGGAACAATCCACGGCTTTTGATGTAAAATCCATGCCAGCGCAACCTGTGCGGGGGACAGTTCTCTTTCCTCCGCAAAGATTTGGATTGCCTCTGCCAACGCAAGGTTCTTTGCAAGATTTTCCGGAACATTGAACCGGGGAATTGAATATCGGATATCGTTTTCTGCAAAAATCATATTTCTTCTAACCATACCCGTCAGAAATCCTTTTCCAAGCGGGCTGAATGGCACAAAACCAATCCCCAACTCATCCAGAGCATCAAGCATCCCATTCTCCGGCCTGCGATACCACATAGAATATTCACTCTGTACTGCTGTCACGGGCAAAATATTGTGTGCACGGCGGACAGTCCGCTCGCTTGCCTCCGACAGTCCCCAATGAAGAACCTTGCCCTCTTCCATCAGCTCCCTGACCGTCCCTGCCACTTCTTCAATAGGAACCTTCGGATCGACCCGGTGCTGATAATATAAATCAATATGGTCGGTACGAAGCCGCCGCAAAGAGCCTTCTACTGCTTTTCGGATCGTTTCCGGGCGACTGTCCAGGCCACGGCATTTTCCATCCTGGATATCCCAGCCAAACTTTGTTGCAAGCTTCACCTTACTGCGGACCGGCTCCAGCGCTTCTCCTACCAGCTCCTCATTTTGATAAACGGCATAGACTTCAGAGGTGTCAAAAAAGTTCTGCCCTATTTCCACAGCGCGCCTTAAAAACCGGACGGCTTCCTCTCTGTCCGGAAACGGTGGATAACTCTGACTCAATCCCATGCAGCCAAGTCCTACTGCAGAAACCTCTAAATCTTTGCCCAGAATTCTTTTTAACATCTGCTTCACACCCTCTCCCTTTACTTTGCGGCACGGGAACCCCCAAATACCTGAGACATGGGCATTTGATCCAGCCGCTCATCAATCCTGCTTACTTCCTGTGCCGTTAAGGAGATATCCGCCGCACCCGCATTTTCCCTCAGACGTTCCAGCTTCCGTGTACCAGGAATCGGAACAATATACGGTTTTTTGCAGAGCATCCATGCCAGAGAAATCTGTGCAGGAGTTGCCGCTTTTTCTTCTGCCAGTGTACGGATCAGTTCAAACAACTCCCTGTTGGCCTCATATGCTTCCGGCTTAAACTGGGGCATAAAGCTGCGGTAATCTGTTCCAGTCTCAAATCTGGAATCTTTATTATAGCGGTCACTGAGCACACCATTTGCCAGCGGACTGAACGCCACATATCCAACCTGTAATTCCTCCAGAACGGGGAACATACTTTCATGCCAACGCGCCATCATAGAATAACGGTTCTGGACCGCCGTAACCGGACAAATGGCATGGGCCTTCCGCAAATAGCTCTCATCAGTCTCTGAAATCCCCCAGTGCAGGATTTTTCCTTCTTCTATCAGTTCAGCCATTATCCCCGCCACTTCCTCGGCTGGAACTTTGGGATCTATGCGGTGCTGATAATACAGATCAATATAATCTGTATCCAGACGTTTTAAGCTGCCCTCCACAGATTTCCGGATGGTTTCCGGGCGGCTGTCCATCACAAGGCCGTCTGGAGAGTGATGTACGCCGCACTTGGTAGCAATTACAACATCGTGGCGATAAGGCTTCAGCGCAGGGCCTACCAGTTCTTCGTTATATGCAGTCGTTCCATCCTGATTGATACCCGTATAGCACTCAGCCGTATCAAAATACAGATATCCTATGTCCACAGCTTGATGAAGCAGCTTTGTCATTTCTTTCGGATCGGCTGGAGCACCAGAGGCATGTGTCATTCCCATGCAGCCCAGGCTCACTGCGGAAACTTTCAGATCTTTCCCTAATATACGTGTGTTCATAAAAATTCTCCCTTCTTCTCTGTAATGACAGATTCTTTCCTTTGTTTATTTCTGTTTCTATTGTACTGATTCTATCCCGGAATAACAATTCGAGTTTACCGACTATTCCATAAGGAAAACTAATCATTTTTCTTGCGACCGTGCCATTTTAAAATTATCGTAAAATAGTGGCCGATCCATATAAACAGTCCCATAATACATAAATAGTCAAACAGAAAGAACAGCAGCGGTTCCTCAAAATCGAAAAAAACAAATTCTGTTCTCATCAGCAGGTAACTGCCAATATCTCGTTTTATAAATGCCAGGATACCATAGACCGCAGTCAGCAGCCCGAAAATACGAAGCAGCAGTGTCCGAACAACAGAAGGTTCCTTCGCATTTTTTCCTGCCATATTTATCATCACATTCCAGTGGAACCCAAGATGGACAGCCATCAGTAAAAACCCCCAATAAGATGAAAGCATATGAAGTAGCCGTCCAAAAGCCCTCCCACCATTAACGGGAAAAAAAGCAAGCACATGACGAGACAGAATGATACCGCTGATCATAGAACCAATCATCGAAACAAAAACCAGAGAAACCAACATTGTTTGCAGAATGCGCAGCTGTGGATACTTCCCTTTCCCGAGATTTCGGCTCCACTTGCTGTTCAGAATATGATGAATGATAAACAAAATGAATATCCCCATTCCAAGCCACTCATGAACCGCCTGACCGATTAGTTCATAGGTCATAAGTAGCAGCAAAATCACAGTCATCCCAATATCTACCGAAATTTTCAACATTATTTTGTTCTTCATTCAAGCCACCTCCTGTCCAATTCTAATATCCCAATTCATGG
>CAYRZL010000165.1:0-3203 GCA_964428795.1 uncultured Lachnospiraceae bacterium
TCCGGGAGAATGCTTACGGATATTTCCACGGTCACGAGGTCGGCGGAACGAATCCTTCGTTACTTGAAGCGCTGAGTAGCACGGACCTGAATCTGTTGTTAGATGTTGGATTTAACCGGGAAGTGGCGGAAGATGCTGCTTTTTACTGGACGAAAGAAAAGGGTAATTTGGCTACACTGATCGATAATGCGGATGATCTGAGTGTGGATGAGATTACAGAACTTGGCGAGAAGGCTAAGAAGAGGATACGGGAAGCGTATAGTTGGCAGTTTATTGCTGACAGGTATGAGCGTGTTCTTCTTCAGAAATTCAGACGGAAAGTAAACACGGTGAACTGATCATGAAGATACTTGCAATACATAACTTTCACAGAAAAGGCTCTGCAAGCGGGGACGATCAGGTATTTAAAAGTGAGACTGCACTATTGGAACAGCACGGGAATACAGTTGTAAGATACACGGTGTCGAATGACGAGTTTGACTCGGCGGGGATAATCGGAAAAATTAAATTAACCTTTGGCATGATGTGGTCTTTTAAGAATTATCATGCTGTCCGAGATCTGATAAAGAAGGAAAAACCGGATATTGTTCATATCCACACATTCTTTCCGCTCTTTTCTCCGTCTATCCTTTATGCTGCGAAACGCTGTGATGTACCTGTGGTTGCGACGCTCCATGATACACGGTTTATCTGTCCGTGTTCGACATCGTTGCGTGGGACACAGCTCTGCAACGAGTGTGGAGATGGACATTATTTGCGTATGTGCAGATATGGATGCTTTAAGGGAAGCAGAATGCAAAGCCTGATAGTTGCCTGCATTTTTAAGTATCATCGAATCCGAAAGAGCTTCTATAAGCAGATAGATCAATATATCTGCCTGAATGATAATCAGATCAAACTGCTTACGGATATTGGATTTGATAGCAAGAAGATAGTTAAGAAATATAACTTTGTGCCCGATGCAGAGGCCAACCTGAATGCGGCTAAAGCAGAGGGATTACCTGAAAGATATGTTGTTTTTTATGGACGCATCGGAGAAGAAAAGGGCATCCGGATTCTCATGAAGATCTGGGATCAGCTTCCTGACATTCCACTTGTGGTGATGGGCGGCGGCCCATTGGAAGAGGAATTTAAGGCGTGGGCAGACAAGCAGGAGAATGTCTGGTTCCTTGGATACACACAGCATGATAAATGCCTGAGTATTGTCAAGGGCGGAGAATTCGTTGTATTCCCGTCCATCTGGTATGAGGGCTGCTCTATGGTGGAGATTGAGACGGAGAGCCTTGGGAAAGCACTTGTCGCAACGGATCTCGGTTTTTCTGTTGAAGCGATAGAGAACGGTGTCAATGGATATAAGGTAGACCTTGGCGATACAGATGGATTTATAGAAATAATACGGGAACTGTGGGGCGATCCGGAGAAATGCAAAATTATGGGGCAGAACGCCAGAGCAGATTATGAAGCCAAGTATCGGCCGGAGGATAATTACAAGCAATTGATTGGAATATATGAAAGCCTAATTCAAAATGGGGATTAAAACATGGATGCTCAAATTAGTAAATGCGATAAAATGATAATTTATCTCCGCACGGCAACAAAAATCCTGCGAGGGGGGGTACGGAGGCTTTTCCTTAAACAAGCAAAGGGATTGCTCCTTGTAGGTAAAGGGGTTCAGATTTCCCACGGAAAGCATATTACCTGTGGGAGGAATGTAAAATTTGAAGATTTCTCAGAAATCCATGGACTCTGCTCCGACGGGCTTGTATTTGGCGATTATGTCACTATCAGCCGCGGCGTGATGATCCGTCCATCCAGCTATTATGGAAATGACCTGGGGAAAGGGCTTGTGATGGGAGAACACTCATCTATCGGGCCATATGGTTATGTCGGGTGTTCCGGTAAGATAGTGATCGGGAAGAATGTCATGTTCGGTCCAAAGTGCAGCTTGTTTGCCGAAAACCACAATTTCTCTGATACAGAGAAAGACATCAAGAGCCAGGGAGTCAATCAGAAGGGAATAACGGTTGAAGATGACTGCTGGATTGGCAGCAATGTTGTAATCCTTGACGGAGTGACGATTGGTAAAGGCTCTGTAATCGGAGCCGGCACACTGGTGACGAAAGATGTACCGGCGGGCAGCGTTGTGATGGATAAGAGAGACAAGTTGATAAGAGCAAGGTAACACGGATTTCAGATTACGGAGTGTATAGAGATATGATACCAAAAATAGTCCACTATTGCTGGTTTGGCGGAAATGAGATGCCGGATCAATCGAAAAAATGCCTCGATTCACGGGAAATTCTCAAAGAGCACGGCTATAAAATCATGCGCTGGGATGAGACAAATTGCTCGTTCAATGAAAATGAGTTTGTCAGGAAGGCTTATGCAGAAAAACGATGGGGTTTTATTGGAGATTACTATCGAGCAAAAGCTTTGTACGAGGTGGGGGTTATATCTTGATACGGATGTAGTGGTTCACCGAAGCTTCGATGATTTGCTTGGTGACAGAGCCTTTATTGGTTACCTATATAACTTTGCGTTTTGTACCGCTATTGTAGGCTCGGAGAAAGGCGGAAAGTTTATTAAGGGCATATTAGATATGTACGATAGCGGAAATTTCATAACAAAGAATACATTTTTGGGAAAAAATAATGGAGAAGATCCATATCACGATGATAAGTGGGCTCCAAGTAACGAATTTTGGACTTGGTATATTATTAAAACCTTCCCTAGGCTTTCGTTAAACAACAAAGAACAGGAATTTGAAGATTTACATATATATCCAAAAGAATACTTTGAATTGGGATCTTTATTTGGAAAATGGTATTCGAGACATCTGAATTATAATTCATGGCGTGAAAAGAACTCCGGCGGTTTTGCGAGAAAAATTAAGCACAGCCCAGAGGAAAACGAAATATGCTGGATGATTATTCGGCAGATCATATATATGAAAAGAGAAAGAGAAACGGGATTTTATGGACTAAGAGATAGCATCTTAGCGGAAAATCTCCGAAAGAAATGTTGAAGTGGGGAAGAATCGGACATGGACAACACTGTTTACGAAGATTCAATAACTGTGATTATCCCTTTTTATAAAGGAAATGCTTATGTAGAAAAGCTGATAAAAAATATTGCGGATATAAGAGAAAAATCAGGTGGGAATATCACAGATATTATTTTCGTGAATGACAGCCCGTGGGAGG
>CAYRZL010000166.1:0-3179 GCA_964428795.1 uncultured Lachnospiraceae bacterium
TACATGATGGACAATTCACCATACACTTTACCCCAGTTCCGGATTGGCATGGTCCATTTCTTTGTGGCTTCAAATGTCGCCAGGTACAGTGCTTTGAGTAGCGCCTGATCGCTTGGAAATACACTTCTCTGCCGATTCAACTTCCGGTAAGTGGAATTGAGTGATTCGATTGCGTTCGTTGTATAAATTACAGTTCTGACATCTGATGAAAACTTGAAAATAGGCGTAATGGCATCCCAGTTTGTTGTCCATGATTTCATCGCATTCGGATATTTTTCTGCCCATTTTTCTGTGACTGTATCGCGGATTTCTGCTGCTCGGTCTGCGTTCGGTGCATTGTAGATTTTTTTGAGGTCTGCGGCAAATGCTTTTCGCTCTTTATCAGCCACATATTTTAATGTGTTACGAACCTGATGAACGATACAGCGCTGATATTCTGTCTGGGGGAATGCCGCGTTGATAGCTTCTTTTATCCCAGTCAGACCATCCGCACAGATGATCAGGATATCTTTAACTCCCCGGTTTTTCAGACCGTTAAGAACAGAGAGCCAGTATTTTGCACTTTCGTTTTGTCCCACTTCAATCGTTAGAACTTCCTTTTTCCCTTCAAGATTGATTCCAAGGATAACATATGCAGCCAGTTTCCGGATCACGCCGTTATCTCGTACAGAATAGTGGATTGCATCGATAAACAGGACCGGATACACCTCATCCAGCGGACGGTTCTGCTATTCTTCGATCTGCGGGAGCAGTTTGTCGGTAACGTCAGAAATGAAGCCTCCGGAAACTTCAAACCCATAAATATCCATCAATGTATCAGAAATTTGGCGGGTCGTCATTCCTTTTGCATACATGGAGATAATCTTCTGATCAATACCAGAAATATTTTTCTGACGCTTTTTTACAACCTGAGGCTCAAAAGATGAGTTCCGATCTTGCGGGACATCAATCGTCATGGTGCCGTAACTGGTATTTACCTGCTTTCGTTTCGTCCCATTCCGATAATCCGATTGCTTATCACGGTTAATCCGTTCGGATTTTCCGTATCCGAGATGGTCGTCCATTTCTGCTTCCATCATTTCTTTGATCGTTCCTCCCAGAAGATCCTTGAGGGCATCCTGGATGTCTTCAGCAGTCTCAATATCGTATTCCTGAAGGAGCTGCTGGATGATGGCGCGCTTGCCATCTGTCATTTGTACATGATGTACCGGTTTCTTTTCTCTTCTTGCCATAATTTTAGGCCTCCTATGATTTAGATTTTATCATAGAAGACCTCATAGCTCATTACTTAAATAATTTTTACAAACTTTTTTTCATAGTCTCACATTGATTGACGTAACGAATGGATCCAGGGTTGCTGAATGACAAAATAGATTACATACATCACCAAAGTGGACAGTTGCTAATATCGGGATAAGCCGAGTCTGTCCACTATTATTATGCTTGAATCCAAACATTGAGCAGTTGTACCATTTTGCCGGTCATCTGTAGTCCGCCATTTGCAGCTAGGCGATTCTTGGTTTTTCATTTCATTAGAACATGCGAATTACGTTAATTTTAACAAGATTCGTACTTTTTACTAGAAGGTCGTAACCTAGTATAATAAATTCACGCTGAAGCCCAAGAAATAGACTGCGGGTTCCTGGGCTTCTGGAAAAAAATAAAATAGGAGGTTTTAAAAATGCAGGATTTCAGAAATGACATCTCTTTGGAGGTTATCAGCAAGCTTAAGCAAGATATCAACAATGTCTTAGTAGGGCAGTACGTGCCGGAACCAGGGAAAAGGGTAATGTGTTGTACCTTCCCGTCGAGAGGACTCTATGTTACTGCTGGATTTGTAAAACATGCCCTTGGTGTCAATGGTAACAGAGAGAAGATCAAGGAGTATCTTTACAATATGCGGTTTGGCGATTATTTGAGTATGGAGGCGACTATGGATGATTTGGAGAATAGAAGCAGATATTTATCAAGCTATTATTCACCCTTTCCTATGATAGCTTCGGTACAGCACTTTTAATTAATTGGCAACAATGTTTTTAACCTTCCCGGTTCTTTCGAATCGGGAAGGAGAGAAGGAGGGAAAAATGATGTCGAATCAAATCGTGGGCGAACTCACAAATGAAATAGCTGATAAAATTATAATTGAAAATCCGCCTTATCTTGCTGGAGGTACTGCACAGGTGCCCGTGAAAGAAACGGTTTACAGAATGTCTCGTGAAATTGTTCATCAGGCACATGATGACTTTCAGAATGTAATTTATGGGCAGTATACCAAAGTCGGAGATAAGTTTTATCATTATAATGGAATGCTCTACTATAATGAGATTTGTATTTCTAATTACTATATTAAGATAAAAAAAGTGCAGTTGGTATTGGATGACGAAGGAAATCCCGGAAACCAGCTGTATGACATCCAAGTTTCCGTTAATCATAACGGAAAAAATGATTGTTATGAAGTCAATGGTATAAGCCAAGATGATCTTTTATCTGTTCAGTTCGCTAAAAAGATACCCTTTGCTCTTCCACAGGATGTAACGAGGATGGAGTTTAAGAAATATTTTGAAAAGTATATCTATGAATGCATTAAGCAGTACAAAGGTCCGATCCTGAAGGTATACCAATATCCGGGTTGGAAACGCATTGGCGGTAGTTGGTATTATGTAGATGGCTACAAGGCAATCGGTGCTTCTGGGCTGCATGTGAGGGCTGAGTCCAAACTTAATATTGTTAAAACTGCAGGGCTCGACTTATGGAAGGAGTTCAATAAAATAGCAGAGACCATAGTGGACAGAGAAAAGATGTATGCGGTTTTTCTTTTCTCCATGATTTCTTTTCTGTACAGGGTATACATGGAAGCGGGTTATCCATTGAAGCATCTAATGTTTCTGGTGGGAGAGCGGGCATCGAGGAAAACTTCGCTTGCGTTGTGTTTTACACAGCTGATCAATAAATTGACGCCTGATTTCAACTTCAGGGGCACCTCTGCAGGAATACAATCTCATTTTTGTGAGTTTGCTGATAGTGTCCTGCTGTTGGATGACCTGGCTCCGGCAACAACCACCCAGGAGCGTAACGCAGCAGAACGCAAACTGGAGGAAATTGTAAGAATTGCTGGAGATGCAGGCGCCGTCAGGACGAAGGAACTGGAAGGCAGAAATGGAACGGGAACAGCTACGGGA
>CAYRZL010000167.1:0-3094 GCA_964428795.1 uncultured Lachnospiraceae bacterium
GATAAAGACAGGTGATCCGGAGTCTGATACAGTGTAAAGCTGGTCGGCTCCGGATTTTTGCTGCAGGCAGCGCCGCTTGCGCGCAGCGAATCGCTTTTGCGCATCTTTTTCAGTTCTTTGTGTGTTCTGCAAACAGTCTGTAAAGCTGCTGCCTGTTGGAGATGTGGCATTTCAGATAGATATTGGCAATATGGCGATTGACTGTTGTTACACTGATACTGATCCTCTGGCTGATCTGTGCAGGAGTTAATCCTTCCATTAAAAGAGCGACGATCTCAGATTCACGCTTCGTAAGGCAATAGTTTTTTCCGAAAGTTCTGGCAGGGGAAATGTCAGAGTCGGATTGAAGCAGAAGATCAATATAATAGTTTTCCAAAAGCGGGTGTATCTGGCGCAGCATTTCAGTTTCACGGTCAGTAAAGGGAGGATCTTTCATGCGCTCCAGGACAACAATACTCCGGATACAGTTTTCCTGATCGCAGAATCCTATCCCCAGAGCATGAAGAAGACGGAGAGAGCGAACGTAATCATCCAGAAAATCCTGATTGAATTTGGATGGCTGTTCCATGTAACACCAGTAGTTTTGTGCTTGAACCTTATCCTTGCCGGACAGATGATAAGGTTGTTTCATAGAATATTGATTGTAGACGGTGTCATTGTCATAGTAATACAGGAAGTCCCGCCATTTGCTTTCTTTGACACCGAATAAACGGGCTCCGTAAATTTGCCCGGATTTGTCAAGGAGTATTACACGAGCCTGATTGTAGGCAATCAGCGGCGACAGTTCTTTCACCAGCTGACAACAGAAATCAACGGCCGTCCTCTGCTGGCCACAATGCAGAAGCAGTTGATAGAGCAAATCTTTCTTTTTCTGTGAGGTTTTCTCATCCATAGGATCTTCCGGCCTTTCATTATTCTGGTTTCTTAATATTTTTGCAGGCAAATGTTTTGTGTAACAGCATATACTGCGGTGAACAATTGGAAATGGCGATTAATTTCGGTTGAGGCATAAATCAATCATACGATATATAACAAGAAAGAAAATACATATTAATATGTAGTGCTCCATGTTGAAAAATGCACAGATATATGTATTAATATATACCATAATTTTGAATAAAATGCAAATAGAAGCAAGAAAATAGAAATGAATATTCGGAATATTCAACAAAATAAACAAGGAGGTATGTTATGTCTGATACACCACAGAGAAGAATCGATCCTGAAAGCCTGTCACATATGAATGCGGCGAATGTTCTTCCACTGCAGGACGTATTCGTCAATTGCATGAAGGGAAAGACAGCCCTGGTCAGCGGAGGCGCGTCAGGACTTGGCTATATGGTTGTAAGCCGATTATGTGAAGCGGGCGCAAGGGTGGTTATTGCTTCGCGGGGAGAGGAACGTGCGCAGAGAGCGTTGGCGGATTTCAGAGAAAAAGGATACGAGGTGAGCTGGGTCAGGACAGATGTGTCCAGTGTGTCTGACTGCTATGCTGCAGTGGACTATACGACTGAGACTTATGGAAGTCTTGATGTACTTGTAACAAGCGCAGCCGGATGGTCAAGCTATTCTTATCTGGATATTCCGGAAAGTGTTTATGACCGGGTTATGGACACTGACCTGAAGGGCAGCTATTTCATGGGGCAGGCCGCCGCACGCTACATGGTGGCAAATAAGATCAAAGGGAAGATCGTGTTTATTTCTTCTGCTGCACACTTAGGCGAAGGTCCTAAGGGCATCGGTATGAACAGTTACTATGCGGCAGCAAAAGCAGGTGTTGTAGCTATGACAAAAACCGTGTCCGGAGAACTCCGGCAGTATGGTATCAATGTAAACTGTGTCGCACCCGGGGGAATGCTCAGTGCAGGAGTATTTACGGAAGGTTCGGAAGCATTTGCGTTGTACGGGCCGGAATATAAAAAAGTGCGTGATTCTCATGGCGCAAATTCTCCGGATCCCACCCCGCTGGCTATGAATCCTGATGAGGTTGCACTGGCTGTTTTCGCGATGTGTACGCCTATGGCAAATTTCATGCAGGGTGAGACGATCAACGTCAACGGAGGAACGTTGATGATTACACAGGAACGTCCATTCAGCTTTACTGTAGAAGGATGTATTCCGGGTCCGAAGCACAACGATGAATGATCCGGGATTTCCAAACTTAAAAGGAAATATTTAAAATAAAAAAAGCAAAGGAGAACGAAATGGAAGTTGAGATTAAAAAGAGTGATATCCCGATGTCACCGGTAAAGAAAGGCCATACTACGGTATGGCATCTGCAGAAAATGAAGGACGAAGGCAAAAAGATCTCCATGGTAGGAACCGCTTATCTTGATCCTGTTTTTACTATGATGTGTGAGAAAGCAGGAGTAGATCTCGTTCGCTACACAGCACCCGGTGAAAACAGTGAGATGCGTGCACAGAATATCCATTGGTGGACACGTATGCAGAAGAAGATGGCTCCGAATATCTGCCTGAATGCAGTGATGCAGACCCAGCAGTATGCAGACAAGACGATCGCAGTGCAGGAAGCGGCACGTCTGCTGGCTGACGGCGCAGACTGTGTCATGCCGATGGGCGTTACAAATGAGGTGCTGAAAGCAATGACAGACAACAACATTGCCGTTTTTGGCCATGTAGGCTGCTTATCCGGATGGCAGACCAATAACGTTGGCGGTTATCGCCGGACGGGTGTTACTGCTGAGGCTGCAATGAAGGTATTTCGTCAGGCGTACGAATATCAGGAAAACGGTATGATCGGTATGACAATTGAGATGACGAGCCGTGAGCTGACAAACGCCGTTGCGAAGCATTTGCGTATCCCGGTGGTAGCTGTAGCTGCCGGTGGCGCAGCAGACGGATCAGAAATGGTTATTTTTGACCTCTTTGGTTTCATTCCGCCACAGGCGATGTCACAGCATGCAAAGACCTATGCGAATGTACTCGGCGACTGTATCCAGGGGGCAGCAGCCTTTAATCAGGAGGTAAAGAACGGTATCTATCCGCCGGAAGATAACGGTTGGAGCATGGATGAGAAAGAATTCGATAAGTTCATGAATGAACTTGAGCAGAAATATTAATTATCATCTCCAAT
>CAYRZL010000168.1:0-3022 GCA_964428795.1 uncultured Lachnospiraceae bacterium
TGCAGATCCCAATGTGACGATAGAACCTGAAAGTGAAATTGCACTGTGCGCTGAAACCTACTCCACTTCGTTGAGTTTGGATTGGGAGGAATCTCTGGTCGGCCAAACCAGGAGTTATAGCGGGAGTACTCTGTACTGTACATTCACTGACTGGGATGAAAGCTATAATGAGGGAGTATTTGGCACATTGACCTCCAAGGTCGGCACCCGCGGAATTCTTGGCTTTTCAACTCTTGGATCAACGCAACGAGAATTAGGAAGCGCCCCCAGAACCTTTACTGAAACTTTTACAGGTGTTGGAAGCGGTAACCGTGCGTTTATGTTTTCTATACACCAGGGGGATTTCATGTGCAATAGTGTTACTCTTGGCAGCAGGTGACAAAAGCTGATCCTATGAACTAATACCTTGAGATAAGCCTTCTGAAATCACAGACGGCTTATCTTTGTTGTTTGGAGGGCAAGTATGGCTGTGTTATCCTTGAGTGAGATAAGCAAAAAATTCTCGGAGAAAAAAGTTCTTCACAATATTAGCTGTAAGTTTGACCAAGCGGGCATATACGCGTTGACGGGAGAGTCCGGCATCGGGAAAAGCACTTTGCTCAAAATTATTTCAGGTATAGATAGAAACTTTAGAGGATCAGTCTTTTATAACGATCAAATGATATCCCAAAAAGACGAGTACAAATGGGCCAATATTCGTAAAACCACATTGGGAATACAGTTTCAGAATTTTGCTCTATGTGAAAATCTATCGGCCATTGAAAATACGATTTTGCCGTTTATTGTAAACGGCACTTTTTCAAACGATTGCCGTGAAAAGGCGATAACCTACCTGAAACGGCTGAATCTATCCGATCCGCTCGATGAAGCGATTGGCTCTATGTCCGGCGGCGAGCGGCAGCGCGTTGCGATTGCACGCGCACTAGTAAAATGCCCTCAGGTAATCATTTTAGACGAACCGACAGCCAATTTAGATGAATCCAACGAGCGGCAAGTGGTCTGTGTCTTAAAGGAAATGGTCATAAAAGAGCACTGTATTATTATTGCAGCTACCCATAGCGGCTATTTGGCAAATCATGCTGACAGGATTCTCAGACTGCACCATACAAAACAGGGAGCTGAACTTATATGAAAACACAAATAAGTTCAACAAGATTATTCAGCAGAATATTATGGCCGACAAGGAGACAAAAGTTCTTAACAGAAATTGAGATTTCCCTCTTATGTCTCGTTCTTTTGGTGAGCGGGTCCTTTGTATATTACATGACGCAGTACATTGACCTGTACGCAAACGCAAACCAATTAAGCCGTAGTTTACTTGTCCTTGCAGATGAGGAAGAAACGGAAAAGGCGGCAGAAAACTTGAATGATAAAATTGAAGCCATTTTCCCGGATTATTTGCAGTTTTTTTCTGCCTATGCAAACTTTCAAAATATAGATACATCTTCTCAACAAGAGGAAATTTATTTTTACTGCTCGACAGAAGCGTCGCTGCCGACGGCAATCCGTGGGAGGAGTATCAATTTTTCTTCGTCAAACGAAATTTTGGTTCCCTCCTCCTTCTATATCAATGGCCTGGTTCATGACGGAAGCGAAGTGCTTGGGGAAGAACTCGAAATACTGGTTCCGATTTATCAGAGTCTTCCCGATAACAGCGGTATAATGCAGGAATCTCTAGACAAGGTAGCGGTAAAGGTTGTCGGGGTATATGACAGCAAGAAGAATGTCACACAGCATCATAACGCATTCTTTGCATCGGAAAATTTCATGAAACAACTGTACGAAAGGTCAATTTTGAATCAGCTTTCCGAGTCATGGTATATTCAAGGGCGCTTGCCCCAAACCATCATCATTGCAAATTCTATGGCCGCCATGGGGCAAGTCCAAACCGCTTTGGAGGGGATGGGGTATACCGTACAGCAGAACTTCACATGGAATAAGGGGATCATAAGTTTTTTGCTTACTATCGCTTCCATTATGATGGCTTTAAGTTTTATAGCGATCATTCTGTTGACAATGCAGATGTGGAAAGGAATCATCTATTCACAGGCAAGGGAACTCGGATTGCTGTATATCTTAGGATATAACAAAAAGGAAGTTTCCAGACTTTTGCAAAGACAGTATCTGATTTTTTTCTTTAGATTGCTGGTAGGAACGGCCCTTGTTGTACAAGTTGTATTATCCCAGATGGGAAAATACTTGATGGAGGGATATATTCAAACAAGGGTAGCCAACATGGCAAACAGCGCGCTTATTCTGCTGTATGTCCTATTTTCTGTGAGAGTAATAGGGAAATATCTAGATAAGTGGTTTGGGGAAGAATTGGCGTTTTTTGAAAAGGAAGATTAGAATTGAATGATATAGTGAAATTTTACTTATGCACCAAGCGCAGATATTTCGGATTTTTTCTCCGCTATGCGCTTTATTTCCTTTTGATCGCCGCACTTTGGGTATTAAAAGTGACGTGCGATTCAAGTTCCGAAAACGGCCAAGGTTTTATCATGGAATCTTTTGGCAAAATCATCGGTATATCACTATATTTCTTTATCTTTTCCGTGACAATCCTTTTTGGGATTATTGCCTCCCGCTTTTTTGAAGGCTACATTCGCTACCTATTTGTTATCTATATTTTGGGGAAATCATACAGGGATCTATACAAAGACATGGTGAAGAGCAACCTGTTGATTTCCATTCCTCCCTATCTTCTTGTACTTGCAGCCTTTTTGTTGGCAGGAGAAAACAGATGGATTGGCTGGTCGCAAAACAAGTCGCTGTTCTTTCTTTTGGGGATGTCAGCCTCCTATATTGTCTCTGCTATCGTGACGATCTTCCTTTGCGTCATCAACATGAAGGGATTGAAGAAAGTATAAGGCTATGCTTTTTGCTGCACCGATACGTTTAAGGAGATTCGTAATGAGAAAAAGACAAATAGTCGCTTTTTGTGTTTTTATATTAGTAATTAGGGTCTACTCCGCAAGTTAAAACACGTTGAAAAACGGGCAAACAGAGGCAAAAAGTGTTA
>CAYRZL010000169.1:0-2983 GCA_964428795.1 uncultured Lachnospiraceae bacterium
CCAGTTTTTCACGATATTTAACAGGGACATGGATAAACGCAGTCCGGAGTCCCGGTGAAACTGTTTTCGACAGGCTTGATATGTAAATGACCTGTTCCGGCGCAAAGGATGCAATGGGCGGCATCGGCTCCTCCTCCAATAGATTGTTTATGCCATCCTCTATAACAAGAAGCTTTTCCTCCACAGCTGCCCTTGCGATCATTTTCCTTGTTTCCAGAGACATGATATGTGCAGTCGGATTCTGAAAATCAGGTATAACATAGAGACCTTTTATGTTTTCATTCTGCACCGCATAGCGTATCCCTTCTTCTGTCATCTCATTATTCTGGCTCTGAACCGGAAGCAGATGGATTCCAAGCAGCTTTGCTGCTGTTTTCACGCCCGGATAAGTCATTGGATCTGTCCCGATCTTGTCGCCAGCCCCAAAAAACGCTCCTAAAATAGCTGTGAGCGCATTCTGACCTCCCGTGTATTGCCGGACCTTCCGGTTGCTGGTCACAAACGGAACGATCGCGCCCATCTCAATCATGTGTGAATTTTCTTTTCCACAGAGAAATACCGGCTCGGTGGTGGCATCGGAGGAAACGTAAGTCCCATTGCCGACAGATGCCGAGATCAATCCCTTTTGTGCGCACAACTTATAGACCTTGGATATTGTACTCAAATTTACGTCCAGAAAATCCGCAAGCTCCCGCTGCGGCGGCAGTTTCGTCCCCGCCTTCAGATTTCCATTTTTAATGCGCCTTAATTATACCAATGCGGACTGCGAAACCATAGAGGAGGGGATCCGCAGATTAGGAGACCTGCTGCACGAAATGAAGGAATCCACCGGCATATGATCTACTCGGTGGATTTTATACCTTCTCTATAAAATTTTGATAGAATCTCTCTCTGCAATTTCTGAAGATATATAGATATCTTCATATTCTCCCGACGGTCTGGCTATCTGTTTTAATATTTCTTTGGCGGCCCTGCGACCCAGCGCCTCCTTCGGATGCTTTGCAGACACGATACAGATAGATTTTTCTTTTTGGATAATATCATCATCAAAACTGACAATCGAAATATCATCCGGAACAGAATAACCCATGCAATTCAGCTTCTGTATGATCCCTGCTGCAACAAGGTCATTATAACAAATCAACGCCGTTGCATCCTGAGCCTTTTTGCAAATGTCATCAAATACAGATATGTTAGCATATGTATCTGAGATACTGCCAAAATCCGCATTGAATCCTCCAAACCAGAATACATATTCCTCCTCAAAAGGCAGCTCATTTTCTGTCATGGCCTTTGCATACCCCAAATACCTGTTCAATCCCTGAACATCATCATATTTAAAACATCCCATAATTTTTCTGTGTCCTGCACGGATCAACCTGCACGTAAGCTGATAGCTGAGTCTTTCATCCTCCATCAATACAGCAGTAGCAGGAAATCCGGCATAGGAATTATGTATAAAAACCATGGCAATCTCCCGGCTGCGCAATTCCTCATAGAGATCCAGATTCGGATTCGGCAAAGCAGATTTTACACCTTCTATAATGACGCCCGATACATTCATTTCCAGCATTCTTTTCAAATATTTTCTCTCATATTCCAAAGAATAATGACTCAGGCCCAGATCCATTCCGTATCCTTTCGTCACCAGTGTCTGTTCAATTCCGCTCACAATATCCGGATAAATATAAGGAGACATATAGGCCACCAAAACCCCTATTGTCCGTTCCTTTGGGATATTTTCCCACAATACATAGGAGCCGCTTCCTCTCTGCCTGCTGATATAGCCTCCGTCCTCCAACACCTTCATCGCATTCCGCACGGTCTGACGGCTGACTCCAAACTGCTTTTGCAGTTCCTCCTCCGTCGGAAGCCGCTTCCCTCTCCGGAGTTCTCCCTGCTTTATTCTGTCAATAAAAAAGCCTGCTATTTCCTTATATTTTACCACTTGCCTGACCAACCTATCTCTTTGAACTTTAACAGTATCATAACAAATTGGCGGGTGCTTGTAAATGGATTCCAGATCGGGCATGTTTTATTTCACCCAAATGATTTTACTTATAATCGCGGATATATTCTGCATTAGCCTCCATTAATTCTTTGGTCATTTCATCGATCTGTGTCAATGTGCACATAGCGCTGCTCAGCGGATCGAGACGCACAGCATCAATGATCGACTCCCTCGTCTTTACCTGGGTTGCCCTGGCCATCAGCCTGTGCATATTGATGTTCGTAAGATTCAGCGCAGCAAGAGGCTCCGGCAGCGGCCCTACATAACAAGGATGCATACCCTCCGAATCGGTATAGCATGGCACCTCTACGCAGCTATCCTGCGGAAGATTAGGAATAAGTCCCGTATTCATTACATTCAGGTTTGCACGGAACGGTTTTCCAGTAATATGCGCATGAATGATCTCCGGTGCATATTCAAAGGTCTTTTCACAAGGAATCTCCTTTCCTTCCTTCAGATATACTTTCAACTCCTCAAAGTACTCATCGGCTGCCATTTCATGTGCCAGCCACCATCTTTCTCCTACCATATAATGATCGATCGTCTCACGATTCTTCCTGAAATAAGGCACGTACTCAGACATGTGGAACGGGGATTCTGACGGGAATCTGCCAAACTTCTCCATAACCTCAAAGCGCACCATATCATACAGATCCACGCCTAAGTTCGGCCCATAATCCGGCTCCGTTTTCTGGAGGCTGATGATCTTTTCCCTGTCCCTGGCAATCTCCCTTAATTGCGGATACGCATCCCTGCCATTTACCTTAAACTGCAGGAACCAGTCCATATGGTTGATTCCTGCCGCCCAGATAGATATATCCTTCGGGTCGGCTCCAACATAGGAAGCAAGCTGAAGGGTTGTACTCTGTACATTGTGGCAGAAACCCAATATTTTGATAGAGGTTTCCTTTTGCAGCGCAAGGCATAAAGGCGCCATAGGATTTGTATAATTAAATAAATATGCATCCGGAC
>CAYRZL010000170.1:0-2976 GCA_964428795.1 uncultured Lachnospiraceae bacterium
TCCTGCATAAAATCCTGTTATTTTATTGCGAAAAGTTTTTATTCTTTAAAGCTGTATAAGTATATAATGCTATCTATAAGTATATAATGCTCAAAGGATGTATCGGGTGGATGATCGGGCTTGATTTTGGTCCGACGATTATGATACAGTTGATACGGATGGTGGCAGAGCATTCAAAAGTATGTTCTGTGAGTGTATAACATCTTTGGCGCAGGCACAAACTAAGAAAAAAAGGCAGGAGGCGATTATGAGCAATCGATTGAAATATGAAAATAGTCCGTATCTTTTACAGCATGCAGAAAATCCGGTGGACTGGTATCCATGGGGTGAGGAAGCTTTTGAAAAAGCAAAGCGGGAAGATAAACTTATTTTTTTGAGTATCGGATACAGCACTTGTCACTGGTGTCATGTGATGGCGCACGAGAGCTTTGAGAATGATGAGATTGCACAGATTCTCAATCAGCATTTTGTGTCTGTCAAGGTGGACAGGGAGGAGCGCCCGGATATCGACAGCGTGTATATGTCTGTTTGTCAGGCTTTGACCGGAAGCGGAGGATGGCCCATGAGTATTTTCCTGACACCGGAGCAAAAACCTGTTTTTGCAGGCACTTATTTTCCGCCTGTGTCCCGTTATGGAATGATCGGATTTCGTGAGCTGCTTCTTACTATTGCGGGCAAATGGGAAAAGGATAAGCAGGAGCTCTTGGAATCTGCGGAGCATATTTTGACAAGCATCACGCCAAGAGACAGGGAAGTATATGAGGAAATAGATATGTATCTGCCGAAGGAGGCAGTGCGTTTGTTTGAACGAAGCTTTGATCATGTGCACGGTGGTTTTGGGTCTGCACCAAAGTTTCCAACGCCACATAACCTGATTTTCCTGATCCTTTATAGTTTCCTTAACAAGGATGATGCAGCTTTGAAACAGGTGACATTTACGTTGGAGATGATGCGCAGAGGCGGAATCTTCGATCATATCGGGTTTGGGTTTTCCAGATATTCCACGGATGAGCGTTTTTTGGTTCCCCATTTTGAAAAAATGCTTTATGATAATGCCTTGCTGATTATGGCATACGCAGCGGCATATAAAATATCGGGCGATATGTTGTTTCTTGATACTGCAGAAAAGACAGCAGATTATATATTTCGGGAGATGACAGGTCCCCGGGGTGAGTTTTATTCCGCGCAGGATGCGGACAGCGAGGGCGAGGAAGGAAAGTATTACGTCTGGAGTTATGAGGAAATATGTGAGGTTTTGGGAAAAGAAACAGGCGAAGCCTTCTGCAGGCATTTTGGGATCACGAGACAGGGGAATTTTGAAGGGAAAAATATTCCGAATCTGTTGAATAAAAACAGTATATCTTTGGAATTTAAAGAGGAGCGAGAGCTTTTGTACCGTTATCGGAAATCCCGTGCGCAGCTTCATCTGGACGATAAGATTCTTACTTCATGGAATGCGCTTATGATCTGTGCCCTGTCGATGCTCTACCGGGTTACAGGAACAGAAAAATATCTTGCTGCTGCAAAGAAAAATCAGGAATTTATCGAAAGCTTTCTTGCAGATGGCAGTCGGTTATATGTAAGCTGTCGTAAAAATGTGCATTCGGTACAGGGATTTTTGGATGATTATGCCTGCTACGGGGCGGCTTTGCTCTTTCTATATGAGGTTACATCGCAAGGTGATTATCTGAAGCGTGCAGAAGAAATATTACAGGAAGCCCAGGTGCAGTTTGCGGACAAAGAAGGTGGATATTTTTTGTACGGATCACAAAACGGAAATTTGATCATGAGACCGAAAGAGACGTATGACGGTGCTATTCCAAGTGGAAATTCCGTGATGGCATATGCTCTTGTGCGGCTTTCTCAGATCACCGGGAAGGAAGCTGACAAAAAACTGGCGGAAAAGCAGCTTGCATTCATATCCGGGCAGTCACAGGGCTATCCGGCCGGTCACAGTCTGTTTTTGATTGCTTTGCTTTTCTATCTGTATCCGCCCAGAAAGATCACGGTGGTGCTTTCCGGGAAGGAGAAAAATGATATATTGCCGAAGCTGCCGCTGTATGCGGATATTAAAATTCTCTCGGAGGCAACAAAAGAATATCCGCTGCTGGATGGAAAGACAACGTATTACGTGTGCAAGGATCAGACTTGTCTGCCTCCGTCAAATGAGTTGAACTGAGAAAGAGAGGAGGATTTACAATGATTTATAAGATAGAGCGGGGAACATTGGTTGCCCCACTGTTTGGGGAAGTGTCAGACACTACGATTTATTCCTGCCTGCAGGGTATTATGGGCGAATTGTATGCGGATTCACAGGAAGCACCCACCTGTGCAATGGCGCTTCTGGGGGATTATTGTTTTTTGGCGGGAGAACCAAGCAAGGAGCTTGTTTTGTACCGACCGGAATCTTGGAACCGGGCTTTTCATATTGTGGTTCCGCAAAACAGGAAGTGGGAGGTATTGATCGAAGCTTGCTATGGGGAACAGGCAAAAAGAGTTATCCGGTATGCCACGAAAAAGGAAAAGGATGTGTTTGATGCGATACACCTGAAAAAAATAACAGAAGGATTGCCGGACGGGTATGTATTGCAGATGATGGATGAAGAGCTGTTTGCAAAATGCAGACAAACAAAATGGTGTAAGGACTGGGTAGCCAATTATCCGGATTATGCATTGTATAAAGAACATGGGCTTGGAGCTGTTTTGCTGAAAGACAATGAGCCGGTGTCAGGGGCCTCATCTTATTCCGGCTATATGGATGGGATCGAGATTGAAATTGATACAAAGGAGGAATACCGCAGAAAGGGGCTGGCTTACATATGCGGCGCAAAATTGATACTGGAATGTCTGAAGCTGGGCTGGTATCCAAGCTGGGATGCGGCGCATAAAGGCTCTCTGGCTTTGGCACAGAAGCTTGGATATCATTTTGATCATGAATATGTGGCATATGAGATAGGTGTCTCCTCACATTAGGTG
>CAYRZL010000171.1:0-2938 GCA_964428795.1 uncultured Lachnospiraceae bacterium
CCAAAAAACAGGCACTACACAAATTCAAAATGTCCTTGACAAGGGGTACAATTCACCATCCACAGTCCATCAAATAACATAAAATGTCCCACAAACATAACCAGAATATACACCGGAAGCTCCGACAATGCTCTCGGCTGATGCTTTGGTCTGTAGTTTACAATTGCTGCAAACAGTTTAAACAATCCAAACCCTACTATAGCTCCTACCGTGTTCATGATCAGATCATCTACGTCCGTGGCTCTGTTATTGAAAAGCTGGCTCACCTCAATCAGCAGCGAAAACAAAAATCCGGAAAACAGGACACGCATAAACCGATCTCTTTTTCTCCAAATAAAGGGAACCAAAAATCCAAACGGAACAAACATTAAAATATTGAGCAGATATCCCCGCAGATCAATGTCATTGGAAAATGGAACCATATTTACTTCCATCCAGTTTATCTCAAATTGCCGCCTCATTCCCTCATAAAACGTGCCGGAACCTGTTACATAAAATACCGCAATGATATATACAGCAAACAGTATGGTGGCAATATGATAGATTGCCGAAATCCGTTTTCCTCTTTTGCGATGTAAATGGCGAAACCAGACAAACACTGCCAGAAACGGAACAAAAGCTGTCAAAAATTCATATATCAAAAAAATGTACTCTTTCATATAAGCTACCTCCCATGTTTTTCTTCATTGTAAGGCAGATTTCTTAATAACTCTTAAATAAAAACATACATTTTTCTGATATTGACATAAATTTTTACATAGGCGTTCCAACCTCGATCAAATTCCTGCCAAGGATATTCATAAGCTTATCATCCAATGATCTTTTCCATATAAATCATATCATACCAACGGTTAAATTTGTTCCCACACTTGGTAAAATATCCGCATTTCCTAAATCCCATTTTTTCATGAAAATAGACACTATCCCTAGTCAAATATTCATCTTCCTTATTTGGATATGCAATACAGGCGTACAGATTTTTGATTCCCTGCTCCTTTAGGTGTGCTTCCAGTGCACCGTACAAAGCTCTGCCAATGCCCTGTTTTTTATGATCTGTGCAAACATATATGCTGATCTCCACACATTTTTCATACGCTTTTCTGGCATGAAAAACCTCCGCATAACAATAACCCACGATCCTATCCCGTTCCCACGCAGCCAAATACGGATAATGTTCCTTTGTTTTCTCAATTCTTTTTTCAAACTCTTTCAAATCAGGCACTTCATACTCAAAAGAAACAGCAGTATGTATAACATACGGTGCATATATTTCCAAAAGACGCGGTGCATCTGATATTTCCACATCTTTGATGATCACTTTTCGTAAATCCTCCGTCATTTATAACTTCAAAACTGCTTCCGCTTCATCTACGTCAAGCTCATAATTTCCCATAAATCCTTATTTGCGGTACAATTCTTCTCCACTATCATGTCCCCAAATTCCGGCAGAAAACATTTTGTCAATTCTTACACTGTAATTTCCAGACTTTCGAAAAATTCACGATATGCAAAATGATATCCATTTGTGTTTTCTTCAAAATTACGAGGTGTTATTCGTAATTTTTTGCACCATTTTTCAAATAATCTCTCTAATTCCATAATAAAAAGTCCTCCCGCATTTGTATTTCTTCACCTATCATAATTCCTTTCGAATTTGTGCCATGACCAATCTCAGATGTATGGGCAATCGGCATATCCTCTCCCGCATATCTTCTGACTAAATCTATCATATCCGGCCGACATCCTTCTTTCTCCATATAAGTGAAGGTTCCCAACAAAATACCCTCAATTTTTTCAAAAACACCCATCTGTTTTAATTGATTCAGGTAAGTGACCATTTGAGAAACTCCCCCGCCATACGCTTCAAGCAACAGAATTTTCTCATCCATATCGGGCCAATATTCTGTGCCTGCCAATTTCAACAGACATCTGATATTTCCTCCAACCACAATACCCTTTATCTCTTTTCCCTGAATGAAAGAATACTCAAACTCAAACAAATCACGTTTTCCATTCATCACAGTATTTTTAAAATTACGAATCTGATTTTCGCTATTATCATATACTAAATTTCGTATTTGATATAAAACAGATCTCTTCTGAATCTTTGCATACAAAGCGTTGATAATGGTTGTAAGGTCACTATATCCCCAGAAAAGCTTGTCACTTTGAGCAATCTCTTCATAGTTCAGATAAGGCAGGATTTCATTTGCTATATCCCCGCCCGAAATATCAAAGACAGCCTTGATTTCATCATCCCTGAAAAAATTCATAAGACTTTCTGCACGCTCCTTTGCGGAGCCACTAAATACAGATTCCTTTTCATAAATACAATTTCCCCAAACCGGTATCAGACCAATTTTTTCTATTGTGCAATTCAATTTTTCCAATTTGTCTCTATAAGAAGCCGCTTGTCCGTTAGAACAGCACACAATCCCTACTTTATCGCCATTTTTCATTTATATTTCCCCGTCTTTTCCCATCAAATAAACCCTCCTTAAGCAAAAGCTCCAATACACGAGCCTCTCTCTCCAGCATGATCTGATCCTTCGGTCCGTGATCTCTCTCCCGGTTCACATATATTGCGGTTTTTGGATCAATAAATTCCAGGGTAAACTGCTCTTCTTCCTCATAATCATCCAATCTCTGGGAAACAATATCCGGCATCGTATCACAAAGATAATAGTAATTATCCTGAATGAACATAGCTTCTTTTTCACCTTTCTGAACGCGATGCACATAACCATACTCACAAATTGTGTCAGGAATAACGACAAGTCCCGCTTCCTCAAGAGTTTCACGGATCAATGCATCCTGTTTGCTTTCTCCGCATTCTATGCCCCCTCCCGGAAATTTGTAATAGTCATACTTCAAGCTATGAACCATACCAATTTTTCCGTCACGAATAATTATGCTTCGTACAGAAGGACGGACAAAT
>CAYRZL010000172.1:0-2935 GCA_964428795.1 uncultured Lachnospiraceae bacterium
CCCAATTTGCTATCAGAGGTCTGACACGCTACCCACTATCATGCCAGAAGCCTCACATTAAGCCGTCAAAAATGTATGCACATAAAATATGATACAAATTTCGTTCGACAGGATAGCCATTGTCAATACGCTCAGCAACTTTTTCGATCTGCTCTTTATGCGCAAGCAATTCTGCCGCAATGTTGTTTGCAACCCTTTTACTCAATTTTTTCAAGATGTCTGCATCTTGGTTCACGAAGAATGGCACAGCCATTCCAAGTTTATCATTTTTCAGTTGCAGAACCTCAATGTGCAGTAAAGCATTTACCAAATCCACATTATCAAAATCTTCTATTGTCAGCGAATATGGACTGCTTACAACAATTCTCTCTAAAACGGAGTCTACACCTTCCAAGGACAAAACATATCGGGGATTATTAATATCAAAAGGTGTATTAGAAGAAAAATTTTCAAAATAATACTTATTAAATTTCATCACAATCGATTCCTTTTTTGTTTTAAATTTATATTTGTCCGTATCGTTTTTTACCGCCATAGGAAATCCGGGCGCCATTTTGGCATCAAAGTGTCAAAAATTACTGATAATCCACTTCCATCAGGCATAAACCCTGAGCCGGGGCGGTAGGCCCTGCCAGCTTCCGGTCCCTCGCCTCTCTGATTTCCACGACCTGTTCCGGGGTCAGGCTGCCATAGCCCACTTCCAGTAAAGTACCCACCAACACCCGGACCATGTTGCGCAGAAATCCGGTTCCGTGGAAGGTAAAGTAGATATATCCGTTTTTGCTGTTGATATCGATACGATCCACTACCCGGATTGTGGATTTTTTCATCTTCGGGTTTGTGCAGAAGCTGGCATAGTCGTGTTTCCCGATGAGATGCTGTGCGGCCTCCTGCATTTTTTTAATGTCCGGCATTTGTTCTAAAGGAGTGACGTATTTCCGGTCAAAAATAGTTTTTACCGGACCGGCATAGCAGGTGTAGCGGTAGGTTTTGCCCACCGCATTGTAGCGGGCATGAAAACGAGGGGATGCCTCCCTCACTTCGTTTACTGCAATGTCATCCGGCAGATAATGATTCATGTAATCCCGGATCTCTTCCGTGGTCATATCCACATTCAGAAAAATATTTGCAACCATTCCTCTGGCATGAACCCCGGCATCGGTTCGTCCTGCTCCGTTCAGCTTGTTTTCGGAAAAATCCAGTTTTTCATCGCACATGCGGTAGAGTACGTTTTCCAGCTTCCCCTGTATGGTTTCTTTGTTTGGCTGATGTTCCCAGCCGAAATAGCGGGTGCCATCGTATGAAATGATAAATTTATAATTCTTTAACATATGTCTGCTCCTTTTTCTGCTTGTTTGCTGCGGGTGAGTACAGAGGTGTGCAGATTTACAATGATAATTCCGATCACGACCAGCAGCAGAGCGATCAGATTTTTTACGGACAAAAAGCTTTCATGCAGGAAAATGCCGGAAAACAGGATGCCAAACACAGGAATACTGAATCCGAAGATGGCGATTTTTCCTACCGGGTTGTATTTTAACAGCGCTGTCCACAGGGTAAAAGCTATGGTGGAAAGCAATGCCATATAAATGAGCAGCAGGGTGGATGCGGGAGTGAAGCCCTGCACTCTGCCGCCGCTGAGAAAACCGATCAGAAAAGTCAGCACGCCCGCCAGAAAAAAGCGGTATCCCGCAAATAAAATCTGGCTTCCGGTAGTTTCAATATGAAACATCTGATAGCCGATTTTCACACAGGGAAATGCACTGCCCCAGAGTGCGCAGCAGATGAGTGCCATCAGAATAAGGATAGCAGGTTTTTGAAAAAAGGCTTCATTTTTTGATCGCATAAAAATCTCCGTCGTAAATCTGATAATGAATATGATATAATATGAGCACTTAGCGAGGTATTTACGAGCTTAGTGCGAGTAATATCTGGACACTTAATGAATGCGAGCCATAGGCGAAGCAAGAATTTAGTGAACATGATATTATTATAAACATTTGGGGGATTTCTCACAAGTACATGTGGAAAATAAGAAAGAAAAAGGTTATACTCGTGTTAAAGGAAAAACGTGAGAAGTTGCCTGCGCAGAGAGAGGCAGGCAGGAAATTGGGGAAGCCATGAATATTATTTTTCATGAGGAAACAAGGGTGTTTCATCTGTATATATGGAAATATCAGCTATCTGATGATGGTTCTGCCAAACGGTCAGTTGGGTCAGCTCTATTTTGGAAAAAGGCTTCGGGATAGAGCAGATTTTTCTGATTTACTGGAAGTTGTTGCAAGACCGATGAGCACCTGCGTGTTTGCGGACAGCAAAGCCTATTCCATGGAGCATATCAAACAGGAGTATCCGGTGTACGGAGCGACGGATTACCGTTATCCGGCAGTGGAAGTGAGACAGAAAAACGGAAGCACTTTGTCAGAGTTTGCGTATGACGGATATGAAATCCTGCAGGGAAAACCGGGGCTCCCCAGGTTGCCCGCCACTTATGTGGAAAGCCCGCAGGAGGCGCAGACGCTGGTGATCTCTCTGAAAGATCCGGTGACAGAAATCCGTGTAAACATAAGATATACCATATTTGCCCGGGGAGGTATCCTGGCAAAAAGTGTATGTTTTGTCAATGAGGGTACGCAGGATGTGCATTTGACCAATGCTATGAGTCTGTGTCTGGATCTGCCGGATGATGCATATGACTGGGTACAGCTTTCCGGTGTATGGGCAAGGGAGCGTCAGATCAAAGTGCGTCCGCTGGAATCCGGCGTGGTTTCTGTGGGCAGTATGAGAGGAAATTCTTCTCATGAGCACAATCCGTTTGTCATATTGAAAAGACCGGATGCTACGGAGCATACGGGTGAGGTCATCGGATGCAGTCTTATTTACAGCGGTTTTTAAGCTGGTGGAAAATCTGGCGTGAGAAGTATAAGAAAGCTTG
>CAYRZL010000173.1:0-2924 GCA_964428795.1 uncultured Lachnospiraceae bacterium
TACAGCGGTTTTTAAGCTGGTGGAAAATCTGGCGTGAGAAGTATAAGAAAGCTTGTAAAACAGTCGGAACAAAAAGGAAATGGAACTGAAAAAAGTGGAGCATGTCAGCCGACATGCTCCACTTTCATGATATCTCCGGGACATACATTTCCGCCGGAAAGAACCTCTGCAAATACGCCCTCGTGAGGCATGATGCATTCTCCCATGCGGTGGTAAATCGCACAGTGAGTATGACATTCTTTTCCGATCTGGGTCATTTTCAGGCGGACATCTCCTACGGAGAGAAGGGTTCCGACTGGGAGATTGCGAAAATCAATGCCCTCCACCAGAAGATTTTCTCCAAAAGCGCCGGGGGCTACGTTGGCACCCCGTTCATTGAAGGCTTTTACTTTATCATAGGATAAAAGGCTGACCTGACGATGCCAGTTCCCCGCGTGGGCATCATTGTCGATGCCATGATTTGGGATCAGGCGGACCATATCAACAGCTGTCTTTTCAATTCCTTTCTTTGTGCTGGTACATACAGCTTTTACAATTCCTGTCTGGTTTTCCATAATTTCAAACTCCGTTTCCTTTGATTTTTTGTTGCCAAGCATGCGGAACAATATAAATAAACTTAGTATATCATATCGCCCGGTAACCTATTTTGTCAATGGGTAAATAAATGAATAGAAAAATCTTGCGCTTCAAAGTGTCCGTGCGGTATACTGGGTTTATCAATGAGGAGGGAAGGATTTATGATTTCTACAAAGGGGCGTTATGCGTTGCGTGTAATGATAGATCTGGTGCAGCAGAATACGGAAAATTATGTTCCGCTGGAGAAAATTGCCGCCAGACAGTGTATTTCAAAAAAATATCTGGAAATAATATTGCGGGTTTTGGTAAAAGAAAAGCTGATCAAAGGACTTCGGGGTAAGGGCGGAGGTTATAAGCTCACGCGCATTCCCGAGGATTATACGGTCGGAGAAATTCTGGAATTGACAGAAGGACCGCTTGCTTCCGTTGCATGTTTACAGCCGGGGGCGGAAGTATGTGAAAATCGGAATGAGTGTAAGACCATTGCCATGTGGACAAGGTTTGATCAGATGGTGCATGATTTCTTTTATAATATTACATTGGCAGATCTGACAAAGGACGAATAGAAAAGCAGAAAGAACCGAAAGGACAGGGAGGATTTTGATATATGGAATTTCAGGAATTGCTGCAGGCGCGCAGAAGTATCCGTGCGTTTGACGGAAGCAGAAAAGTGACGATGGTGGATTTGGAGAAGATGGTAAAGGCGGCTGCGCAGGCGCCATCCTGGAAAAATTCTCAGACAGCAAGATACTATGCGGTATGGGCGGATGAGACAATCAGGGAGTTTTCGCAAAAGTGCCTGCCGGAGTTTAATCAGAACAGCTCAAAAGGAGCTGCATATGTGGTTACTACTTTTGTGAAGAATGTTTCCGGGTATGATGAAAAGACAAAAGAACCGGTAAATGAGATCGGCAATGGCTGGGGCTGCTATGATCTGGGACTTCACAATGCAAACTTTATCATGGCTGCGAAAGAGCTTGGCTATGATACGCTGATCATGGGAATCCGTGACGAAAAAGAGATTCGAAAAATGCTGTGGATTCCCGCGGATGAGGAGATTATGGCAGTGATCGCAGTGGGATATGGTGCGGCAGAACCGAGAAATCCGGTGAAAAAGACGCCGGATGATATTTTGACGATTTATTAAAAGATGTTGAACTCAGAGCCGGGTCCTTGAAAAAGCCCGGCTCTGAATGTGTTTTATTTATTTTTCCGTCTCATTACGCTTGTAACGATTCCAAATACAACAGCAAATGCGATCATAATTACCCCCACATTTCCGTCTGTGCAGTAGTACCAGTCTGCAAAATTTATCTCAGGTGCCCGCACCTCGTTAAAAAGAATCTGAGAAGTTATATTGTTGCCAAATATACATGTCAACCCCAAAATACCGATTAAAATAGATGTTGTGATGGTTTTCGGTAATTTTGTATACCTGTACAGGAAAAAAATACCCCCTGCGATTGCCATTCCGATCGTTGTGATCAGAAGAATAGATCCCATATTTCCTATTTGAAGGGGAGCCTGATAATAGACTCCAAGAATCACCAGCAGATAGATCAATACACTGTCAACTGCCATGCAGGTAAGACCTTTATTCTTTTTGATCCGGCGCGGGCAGTTCATCTGCTTTAAAACCAGCGGCAAAAATGGCCCCAGAAGTCCCAGACTTACACCCAATATAGCCAGAAGGAGCCAGTGGGTGTCCGGTGAATAGGGTGAAATCCGGCAAACGACCAAAAGCGCCACCAGAGAACCATAAAAGCACCAGAAGCTTTTGGAAGCTCTGTACCTGGTCACAAGAGTAGGAACATGCAACAGGGAAAATACCATCAGCATAGCGCATAAGGTGATAAAAAAGGGCATCAGATTTCTGCTCCCCAAAAGCCCCCATAAAAAGGTGGGGAGAAGCGCAGCCACATAAGCAACGTAGATTAAGCGGGAGACCCATTTGAATTTGTTGATGATCTTCAAATATCTGACGGACTGCTGCTGAATTTCATGCTGGTGGGTGTCATCACTTGCAGTCAGCAGCTCGTGCTCCGAGATATTTAATACGCTGCACAGGCTGGTCACCAGAGTGATGTCCGGATAGGACAGATCACGTTCCCATTTGCTCACAGCCGAAATGGAGACGTAGAGTTTTTCTGCCAATTCCTTCTGGGTCATACCGGCTTCTTTTCGTTTTTCTTTGATATATTCGCCAAGATTGATCTTTTCTTCCATTTATATTTCCTCCATAGATTGCGTATATTATGTTATTCTGATAAATTACAGCCCTGCTTCTAACAGGATTTCACTTACAAATTGTGAGCAGTAATATTTTCGCTTGATTCGATGCGGAATCT
>CAYRZL010000174.1:0-2895 GCA_964428795.1 uncultured Lachnospiraceae bacterium
AACCACAAGGGTTACCGGACATATATCGAATGATTAAGTGTAAAACTCAGGTGAAACCCGATTTTTTGCAAATCTGATACTTGACACCAGAAAAAAAATAGTGTAGAATCAACAAATCGAGTGCGAGTGACAAAATATCCTGCGGGTGTAGTTCAATGGTAGAACACCAGCCTTCCAAGCTGGATACGTGGGTTCGATTCCCATCACCCGCTCTGAAAAATGACTTACCTGCATGGTAGGTCATTTTTATTTTCTATCAAATTGTAACTTTCGTGTTTTTTGCGGCATCCGCCTTTTCACTATATGAAACCAGTCAAAAATACATATAATAAAAGAAAAAGGAATTTAATATTATGAGCAGACAGATTTTATGTTACGGAGACTCTAATACTTACGGATACAATCCTGCCACGGAAGGACGATACGGTTCAAACATTCGCTGGACCAACCGCCTTCAGGATATGCTGGGAGAGGATTTCACGGTCATCAATGCCGGTCTGAACGCCCGCACTACCGATATCAATGATCCTTTCCAGCCCGGAAAAAACGGTCTGGAATACTTAGAACCGATTCTTCTGGAATATCGCCCTGTGGATCTGATGATTCTGATGCTCGGCTCTAATGATATGAAGTTTTACTTTCACCGAACCGCGGAAATGATCGCAAAGGCTGCCGGCAGACTGGTTGACAGGGCTCAGGATATTTTTTACACATATCAGGATCAAACTGAAGTTCTCCTTGTATCGCCGCCGCTCATCGGGAAAAATATTGCGACCTCTCCGTTCCATCTGGAATTTAAACGCAAGAGAGGATACCTTCTGTCACAGGAGCTGGCTCCCTACTACAGAGAGCAGGCAGCCTCCAGACAGATTCATTTCATGGATGCCGCTCCGGTAACAGAGGTTTCCAGTATCGATTCTCTGCATCTTTCTCTGGAAGGGCACCGCATGCTGGCAGAAGCATTATATAAGGAAGTATTATCCATTTTTAACATGAGAAACAGTTGACCCATAAGCACTCTATCGGATATACTGAACATATCTTATTAAATTATGGAGGGATAGAGTTTATGGACAAAATCTTTAAGCTGAAACAAAATGGCACAACCATCCGAACGGAATTGCTGGCAGGTCTGACCACGTTTATGACAATGGCTTATATCATTGCGCTGAACCCAAACCTGCTGACCAATTTCGGCGCGGATGGCGGTTCTGAATTATGGAATGCAGTCTTTTTATCTACCTGTATTGCATCGGCAATCGGTATGTTTGTTATGGCGTTCCTCGCAAACAAACCGTTTGCACTGGCACCCGGTATGGGGCTGAACAGCTTCTTTGCAGTCGTTGTTGCAAACATTGTAAGTATCACCGGTATGAGCTATGTGGCATCTTTTCAGGCAGCGCTATGCATTATTTTTGTGGAAGGTATTGTATTTTTTATTCTTTCCATATTTAATATCCGGGAAAAAATCGTGGAAGCGATTCCATTGGGTGTGCGCCTGGGAATTTCCCCTGCAATCGGTCTGATGCTGATGAACATCGGTCTTGGTTCCAATGTAGGTATCTACTCTGAAAACGGCGGCCCATTTTATGTTATGCGTGATTTCTTTGGTGCTCTGACACCGGGACTTGCAAAAAACAGTATGGGATCGGGATATTCCATGATGGTTCTGACTGTCATTACTATGTTCGTCGGATTGTTTGTAATCGTCGTTCTGGCACATAGAGGCGTGAAAGCCTGCGTACTGTTAGGTATGCTGGTTTCCTGCGTCATTTACTGGATAGCTGAGGCTGTCTGCTTCGGTGTCAACCCATTTGCCGGTTTAAAAGACGCTTCTTTTATTCCTGCATTCTCAGATATGGCACAGACTACGCTTTTCCGGTTAAATTTCACAACACTGCCGGAAATCGGCTGGTTTACAGCCATTACACTGATCATAACCTTCTGCATCATCGACATGTTCGATACCATCGGCACACTGGTGGGAACCGCTTCCCGGGCCGGTATGCTGGATGAAAAAGGAAATATGCCGAAAATGAAAGAAGCGCTGATTGCTGATTCTGTCGCAACGATAACAGGATCCCTCACGGGAACATCTACCGTAACGACCTTCGTAGAGTCTGCATCCGGTGTGGCAGCCGGAGGACGTACCGGTTTAACCGCTTTGGCCACCGGTATTTTATTCCTGGCAAGTACATTTATCGCTCCGATTGCCGCAATCATTCCCGCCGCCGCAACATCCTCAGCTTTGATTTATGTAGGAATTTTGATGATGGGCGGCTTAAAAAAGATTGCCTTTGATGATCTCACTCAGATCGTACCTGTCGCTTTGATGCTGATCTCAATGCCGATCTCCGGCTCTATCGGACATGGCATCGGTCTTGGCATGATCGCTTACACTGTTATCAAGGTATTTTCCGGAAAAGCAAAAGAAGTATCTATACTTACCTATGCCATTTCCGTATTATTTATCGTAAAATTTTTCCTTGTTGTGTAAAAACAGCCGGAAAAGCATTTTATAATACGCCTTATCTGTAATGACGTTTTGATACCGAAACCTTATGTACACGATCCGTTTCATACAACCAGGTGGCAATTTCATTTGCCACCAACGGATCGATTTTTGTTCCCAGACATACTTCCTCTATACGGATCTTCCGATCCACTTCCACATACAATCTCGGTATGTCACTGCTCTGCTCGTCAACCTGGGGCTTATAGGAATGCTTGATCAGCCTCACTTCCATATCATTCTGATTCTTTGACAATATCTCTTCTATAAGTCCAAGAACATCTTCCTTCTCTTCTGAATTTTCCTCCATCATAAGACATTTTATATAGGCTCTTCAGGGGTGATAGTGGGTAAAAAACACCCACAACCCCAGTATTTATGCT
>CAYRZL010000175.1:0-2894 GCA_964428795.1 uncultured Lachnospiraceae bacterium
GAAACAGTGGGGCAGGCCTTGTGATCAGCTGCCTTCCTTTATTATTAAGAGGCTTCCGGTCAGACTGACCTTTGATAACAACTATTTTAATGCCCTGTATCAGGGAATTCCCATTGGGGGATATACCCAGTTAGTGGAAAATATATTGGATGGTATTGAGGTGCGTTTGGGAGTAGATTATCTGGAACAGAAGGCGGAGTTGGATGCGCTGGCGGAAAGAGTGATTTATACAGGCCCGATTGATGCCTACTTTGATTTTAAACTGGGGACATTGGAGTATCGGTCCGTGCGCTTTGAAACGGAGATCTTAAATCAGACAAACTTCCAGGGCAATGCTGCGGTCAACTACACGGATGCCGAGACTCCTTGGACGCGCATTATCGAGCATAAGTGGTTTGAATTTGGAAAAGACGTAGACGGAAATGATCTTCCTAAGACAGTGATCAGCCGTGAATATAGCTCCGAGTGGAAACCCGGTGATGAGCCGTATTATCCCGTGAATGACGAGAAAAACGGGACGCTTTATCAGGAATATAATGCTTTAGCTGAGCAGGAGAAAAAGGTTATTTTCGGAGGACGACTGGGAGAATACAAGTATTATGACATGGATGCTGTCATAGCCAGTGCATTGGACATGGCAGAGAGAGAACTTGGATGATTCTGTAAGAGTGATGTGGGCAGTATCGAAGAAAGTATTGGAGAGTAAACGCACATGCGCATGAAAATCTATCAGTTCCTTGTCAATCGTCACAGCGGTATTCGCAGCAGATATTATAGAGTACATGAAAAAGATGGCTGCATGAGGAAATTATTGTCATACTTATATTTGCTGTGGCTGAATTTCTGCTATTATGTCTTGTTCTGTCATTATTTGGATTGGCCTGAGGAGGTTGCAATTTTTGAGGAAAAGAATTTGATACAGGAAAATGCGGAGTCGGCAGAACGGTTGAAAGACGGATTTTCTGTGGAGGAAGCGGTGAAGTTTTTGAAAAAATATGATATCATCTCCTTCGACATTTTTGATACTCTGATCTTTCGCCCGTTTTCGGAGCCGACGGATCTGTTCTACTTTCTTGGCGATAAATTGGATATTCTGGATTTCAAGCGAATCCGCATGGAGCAGGAGGCGGCGGCCCGACGGGATTGTTATGAAAAAAACGGACATTATGAAGTGACTCTTCGGGAAATCTGGGAGCGGATGGAAACAGAGATCGGCATCTCGGCGACAGAGGGTATGAAGCTGGAGGAGGAGTTGGAACTGAAGTTTTGTTATGTGAATTCTTTCATGCAGGAGATTTTCCGAAGATTGCAGGAGATAGGAAAGAAGATCATCATTATCTCCGATATGTATCTCTCAAAGAAATTTCTGTCAGAGCTTTTGGAGAAGAATGGTTATACAGGATTTTCCATGTTATATGTCTCCTGCGAGTTTGGTTACAGTAAGGGAAACGGAAAGCTTTTTGATCGGGTAAAGAGTGAGTACAAAGAAAAAGCCAGGATGATCCATGTTGGGGACAATGAGTACAGCGATGTAAAGATGGCAGAAAAATGTGAATTTGACAGTCTTCATTATCCGAATGTAAACAAGATGGCATTGCCATTCCGACCATATGACATGTCGCCGGTCATCGGCGGCGCCTATCGTGGTATCATAGACAATTATTTGTATGCAGGTCTGCGTGCGTATTCTATGGAATATGAGTATGGTTTTGTTTATGGCGGACTTTTTGTGGTGGGATATTGCAGTTTTATCCATGATTACTGCAGGGAGCATCAAATTGATAAGCTGCTGTTTCTTTCAAGGGATGGGGATATTTTAAAGAAAGTGTATGACAGAATGTACCCGGGGGAAGATACCAGTTATGTTTATTGGTCCAGAGCCGCTGCCACTAAGCTGATGGCAGAGCACAACAAATATGACTATTTCCGCAGATATCTGTATCACAAGGTCAACCAGAAAAGTTCGATAGAGAAAATTCTCAAATCGATGGAACTGGATAGCCTTTTGGACAAGCTGGAAACCTATGTGGATCGGAATTTGCTTGGAGAAAAGACGGGGTGTGAGTTGACGGCGGCGGATGAGCTGACCAGTCAGAATGTGGAGCCGCTGAAACGTTTTCTGCAGAAACACTTTGATGAGATTATTTCGATATATAGTGTACAGAATGCTGCAGCAAAGCAGTATTACACGGAGGTGCTCGCAGGAGCCGCCGCAGCGGCAGCTGTGGATATCGGGTGGGCCGGAAGCGGTGCGATATCCCTAAATTATCTGGCTCGACGCATCTGGAGGCTTCCCTGCGAAATAACGGGGATCATAGCCGGAACCAATACGGTACATAATGCGGAGCCGGATGCTAGTGAAATCTTTTTGCAGAATGGGAAACTGGTGTCATACCTTTTCTCCCAATCCCACGATCGGGATGTCATGAAAAAGCATGACTTAAATAAGGATTATAATGTATATTGGGAACTCTTGTTGTCCTCTCCGACACCGCAGTTCCTAGGCTTTGGATTCCAACAGGATATTACGGGAAAGGCGGTACAGGAAATCGATCTGCATTTTGGAAAGCCGGATGCCAATCAGAAAGAAATCCAGGAGGTGCAGCAGGGTATCCTTGATTTTGCACAGGAATACATGACGCATTTTAAAGAGTACTCATATATGTTCCGGATCAGCGGCAGAGATGCTTATGCACCGATGCTTCTGGCGGCAAGTCATAAGGAGAAGTACCTGAAAGCGATGAAGAAACGTTTTTCCATGGAGATCAATGTAAACTGAAGCAGGAAAGACATGATGATTATGAAGATAAAAGAAAACAAACGATATTTATTATGGCTGATTTCTTTGATAACAGCAGGGATTCTTTTTGTATTTATTACTTCCTCCTATCTGG
>CAYRZL010000176.1:0-2892 GCA_964428795.1 uncultured Lachnospiraceae bacterium
TTAGCGGTCACAGGCTGTCCGTTAATCTTGATCTGCAAAATACTTCCTCCTTTACCCTGGTAATAATCTCTCTTCCTGAATCAGATCTGGGATTCTGATTCCTACCCTGCCGCCAGCACTTTTCCGAAGAAAATAGTACTGACATTTCTGATAATGACATTATAGCAAACTCTGATTTCCTGCTTATTATCCAATTCTCAAGAATTGTAAAAAGGATTTTCTACACTGGTGTTGAATTTCTCATCCCGGCAATAAAAATGACGGGTTGTTCGCCTGTCATTTTTACTAAGATATTTCTACAAAACTTATTATTTCGTTGCATTCATCATTGTTTTTACACATTCGACCTTTGCATTCAACGGCACCTCGCAGCCGGATCCCAGGATAAATCCTCCCTTAGTACCAATCTTATCGATCAGATTTGCACAATACTGACTCACGTCATCCGGAGTGCCATATGCCAGCATAGTTGCCGGGACATCTCCTCTCAGGGAATGCCAGCCCCCAATGATATCATATGCTTTTACGATATCTGTTACTCCATCGAACTCAAAGCTTACGCTTGTCTTTGGCAATTGTGTAAAGCGATCCAAAAACGGAAGCCACTCTGCATCACAATGCAATACAGAACGTATACCGGCATTCCAAAAGGTCTCTATGGATTTCTTCAATACCGGCCACACATATTCATCAAACATATCCGGAGACAAAAACGTTGCGGAAGAACGCATCGCATAACGTCCGATACGGGTACCACCGATTGCCTTCAGGATCTGAATGTTCTGCTCATCCACCACCGGCTGATAAGTGGTCAGCACTTCCATAATCGGATCCGGATCATCATACAGATCGAAGATGAAGGGCTCCATGGAGCGGATCATGGACAGCAGATCAAAAATCGGGAAATCCGCAATATTGAAAATCGGTGCGATACCCCGGCTTCCCAGAAACTGTGCAATTTTTGCGCCGGCCATGTTTGTTTCATTCCAAAAGGCTTCGTAGTCTTTGGAATCTGTGATTGGCGGGTTCTGGATGCGCATCATATACTGCGCATACCATGCAGGCCAGCCGATCTGCAGCATTTTCTCATATTCATCTGCTTCAAACTGCGGCTTCTCGATAAACTGATACAATTCTCCTTCCGGAAGCTCAAAGCCCGGGCGGCGGGTCGGCATACTCATGGAAAAAATAATTGTTTTGGGATGCTGCGGCATAGAAAGATCCGGATTCCCAATCTCATCAAAGGTCTTTTCCAATGCTCCCAGCCACGCATCGCAATCTGTAATGATCTTAGACTGAGGCACGTCTGCCACTGTTCCCGCCCAGGTCAGGATATGCGGAAATACCGGGATTTCCGTCGGGTCATTCAAGGGTAGGCACTGCATTGCTTTTTCCACTTTTTCATAAGATGTCATTTGCTGTTTCCTCCATTCATTTTTTGATATTATTTCGCTCCTGATTACTTATCAGTAACCTTCTTTTCATATAGTTTAACACCAAAAAACCTTTCGGTAAAATGAACGCTCAGCATGTATCCATATCGAAAAAGCATGGATAAACAGGATTACTCCCCCACATCAAACAGTGATAAAAATGTCTTCATACAGCTCCGGCATTTCTGTTTCTTCCACACTGCAATAATATCATTTCTAAACTTCAGTGGAAAACATTTGATATTTTCCGATTCCAGATTGGTATAGCTGTCCGCCAATGCAATCCCATTGCCCAATTCAAGATTCACTCTGAAAGACCGTTCGCTCTGAATGTAGCAGGATATCTGCGGCGAAAATCCGGCAGCACCGGAAAGTGTCCGCAGCAGCTGGATATAGCTGTCATCATTTTTCGGAGAAAAGACGATAAACTTTTCTTCTTTCAGATCCGAAAAGTCCAAAGTGCTCCGCTCAAACAGCGGATTGCTTTTATGCACATAGATGGACAAATAGCTAGGCACCAGTGTTTTCCACTCCACATCCAGATCAGCCATCATGGGAAGCATATGCCTGGATATGACGATCATATCCATTTCTCCCTTAACCAGCCGCTTCAACGATGTTGTCATATCGTTACTTTCTGCATATACCTCCAGACCAGGCAAAATCTCCTTTGTTCTTCTCAGATTTTGAATGATAATATTTTCTTCCGGATCCATCTCTCCAAATCCTATTTTCAAAATATCCGTCATTCCTGTCTGAATGGCGTTTGCATTGGTCAGAGAATCCTCAAAGCTCTGCAGCAGAATCTTCCATTCCTCATAAAGGCGTTTGCCTGCCGGTGTAACCTGAAATTTCTTACTTCCCCGAATGATCAGATAAAGCCCCAGCTCCTCCTCCAGATACTGGATTGATTTGCTGACAAAGGGCTGCGTCAAATGCAGCTTCTCCGCTGCCACAGTAAAGCTGCCATACTCCACTGCCGTGAGAAACACCCGAATATGGTTTAACTTAATATTAAATAAATCTATATGCTTCATGATCTCGACACACCCCTCAAATAACTTTGAATCATACTGGTTTCCTTAGCCAAAACAAGAACAGCCCTCCCTTCGAAAGGCTGTCTGTTTCGTTTTAGGTAACATTTCATAAAAACACAATTTCACTATATGTAATTTATTTTACAATATCTTTTTTACCGATAAATGTATCCTTTGTTAATCTCGTGCAAATCATGGCGATTACAAGGATTACAATATCAAAAATGTACATTGAAACGTAGTTGGAGAACAAGCCGGTCAGCATAATGCCAAGTCCACCACCAAGCATTGAAATTGTACCGATCAGAGAATATGCTGCAGGATAATCCCAACGTCCGTATCTTGTTCCAACGAAGGAAGGAATCAGGTTACGTGCAGATCCATTGGCCGCCATCAGGATAATGGATGAAATCCATACACAT
>CAYRZL010000177.1:0-2799 GCA_964428795.1 uncultured Lachnospiraceae bacterium
AAGGACTGTTTCTTATATGCTGACGGGGAAAGAGGATTCATATGGCTTTTCAAAGCAAATATTGACCCATACCAATTTGTGCCTGACGATAGCGCTTGTTTCGCTCTTAATAGGATATGTTTTAGCAGATTATATAAGGGGGAAATACCGTCTTAAAAAAAAGGAGCGCACGGCGTTAGACGAGAGCGTTTACGATTCAAGCAAGTACCAGGCCGTAAGAAAGGTCAGCAAATGGTGTTTCTTTGCTACGTTTCCGTTTGATATTCTTGTTGGCGTAGAAAAATATGTTTTTGTTCGGACAATGGGCTATGCTGAGTATTATGTGAGCTATACTTCCAGATTTCCTTATGCTGTCGTGAAGATTGCAGATGTATGTATCGTGGCATTTTATATTTTTCTGGCAACTTTTCCGTCAAAGAAGGAGATTAAGCTGCCAGTTATCCTGTATTTAATCCATGCTATAGTTTCCTTGGGCTCTGGAAAGCGCCAAGAATTCATTGTCCCGCTCATTTTATTGCTCCTGTATTTTTGTGTCCGAAATAAAATCCGAAGTGGCGGTTCACCATGGGTTAAGGCGAAGCACTTCAGGGTTATGATCATAATACTGCCGTTTCTGCTTGCTTCTATGTATGCATATAACACATCCCGCTTTTCCGGTTCAAATGCCCAAACCGCAGATCAGAGCAGCGTGGTTGAACAAATTGCAGGATTCTTTGAAAACACGGGCTTTTCCGTAAATGTTATTAGTTTTGAAAAGTATTATGAGAATCAGATACCGGACAAGTGCTATTCATTTGGGGATACGATTGATTACTTAAGGGAGAATGTATTGACGCAATTGTTTTTTGATTTTCCAGTATATAAAACACAGACGGCAGAAAAAGCCTTGAATGGGAATAATTTCTCCCAGACAATTACATATATCAGATCACCCAGTTACTACCTTTCCGGCAGGGGATATGGCTCTTGTTATATTGCGGAGGCATATCATGATTTTGGATATTTGGGGATCGTATTTTGGAGCATGCTGTATTCTTTTGTCCTTGTGTTTATGTACGATTTTAAAAATAAGGGCATCATCTATGTAACGGTAAGCCTAAGTGCGCTGCACTATATTTTAATCGCACCCAGAAACATGGCAAGCGCATTTATCTCTGAAATGATAAATATTAACACCTGGCTTGCGATCATCGTTATTCTGTGCTTTGCACATTTGTTATCCATCCGTTGGAGCAGGGATGCAAAAAGAAAGCATTTCAGATTGGAGCAGAGTAAATAATGTTTTTTAGCTTTTAGGGGGTTCCCCAAGAAAGGATCAATGGAACTGAATGAGCAATAAGATAGGAAACTCTTTAAAGTGGTCTTCGGCCGGTGAGATCATTGCCAAGTTAATTGTTCCGGTTTCAAACATGATTCTTGCAAGGATATTAGTCCCAGAGGATTTTGGAATCCTGGCATCAATCAACATGATTGTAAGTTTTGTAGATTTGTTCACGGATTCAGGATTCGCAAAGTACATTATCCAAAGCAATTTTGATGATGAAACGGAATTATACCGGTATGCCAATGTCGCGTTTTGGACAAATTTTCTGGTTTCCTGTGCGTTTTGGCTTCTAATCGCCATCTTCAGGAATCCGGTGTCTGAACTGGTAGGGAATCCGGGCTATGGGAAAGTAATAACAATTGCGGCACTGCAGTTGTTAATAACTTCTTTTTCCAGTATACAAACAGCGATTTATAAAAGGCTTTTTGATTTTAAGACTTTGTTTATTACGAGGATACTTGCTGCTATCGTCCCTTTGTTGGTCACTGTGCCTATTGCCTACATTACAAGGAGCTATTGGGCTTTGGTGGTTGGGACATTGACTTCGGCTTTTTTGACAGCGGTTGTCCTGACAATCAAATCAAAATGGAAGCCGCAACTGTATTACAGTTTTGACAGGCTGAAGAAGATGCTCTCGTTCAGTATATGGTCTTTGGCTGAGGCAGTTGCGTACTGGCTGACAAACTGGGTTGACGTGTTTATTATCGGTGCCGCTTTCAGCGCATATTATCTGGGACTGTATAAAAATTCGCTTAATATGGTGAATTCACTGATGGCTCTTGTGAAATCATCAATCATACCGGTATTGTTCTCTTCCTTGTCGAGATTAAAGCAATCTGATAGGGAATTCCAGGATGTTTATTTTAGCATCCAAAGGCTAACTGCGTGCATCCTCATCCCTATGGGGGTTGGGCTGTTTGTTTTCAGGGATCTGGCAACAACAATTATGTTTGGCGATGGCTGGGGAGAGGCGTCAAACATTGTAGGGGCATGGGCGCTTGCTTCATGTTTCTTTATTCTGTTTGAAGGGTTTAATGGGGAGGCATATAAAGCAAAGGGTATGCCGAAAGTTTTGTTCGTCTTCCAAATAGTTTACCTGGCAATGATGGTTCCAATTTGCGTATATGCAAAGAACCAGGGATTTTGGCAAATGGTATATGTCAGATCGGCTAGCATTTTGATAGAAGTCATCCTTGGATTCTTCTTCATGAAAAAGTATATCGGTTTTAGTATCTCAAAAATGGTAAGCAATATTCTTCCCCCTGTTATAGCTGCGATCCTGATGGGATGCATCGGTATGGCTTTGAGACAGTTGAATGATTCATATGTGTGGCAATTTGTATCAATTGCCATTTGCGTGGTAGTGTACTTTGGAATTCTGTTGCTTAGTTTTGGCTCAAAAATCAGAGCTGATCTTAAGGTGTTTAAAAGCAAGTACAACTTTCAATAGAAATTGGTATATACGAGGAGATTAA
>CAYRZL010000178.1:0-2786 GCA_964428795.1 uncultured Lachnospiraceae bacterium
CACTGGGTGAATTTCAAAAATGGTTATTATGATGCCCTGACCGGGGAAATGGTGGAGCATAATCCAGACTATCTGACCACCAACCAGATCCCATTTTCCTTTTATCCGGAGGACAGGGAACAGGTGCTTTCCGGAGGGGAAAACATCAGGAAATATCTTGCCACTTCCATGCCGGATGAAACGGAACAACAGATGTTTTGGGAGTATTTTGGGTACTGCATGACAACCGACACCCAGTTTCAGAAGTTTCTGATGCTGAAAGGAAACGGTGGAACCGGAAAATCTGTGGCGGTATCGCTGATTCAGTACATCGTTGGCAATCAGAATACATCCAGTATTTCACTGCAGGATTTGAACAAGAGGTTTTTTGCTACCGGATTATTTGGGAAACTTTTAAATGCCTGCGCAGATATCCCGTGTAAGGCGATGGAGAGCACCGATGTACTGAAAAAGGCAGTCGGTGAGGACACGTTATTGTATGAGAAGAAAGGACAGGATGCTATTCACTTCCGTTCTTATGCAAAGCTGCTCTTTTCCACCAATGAAATGCCGCAGAATCTGGAGGATAAGTCAGACGCTTTTTACCGGAGGCTTCTGATTCTGGATATGAACCAGACAGTGAGGGCCGCAGAGAAAGACCTGCACTTAAAGGATAAGGTAAAGGCGGAAAGTGACTATGCTATTCAGATGGCGATGGATGCACTAAAAAGTCTGTATGAGCGTGGTGAATTCACGGAAAGTGACCGGAGCCGGGAAGCTGTCCGTGAGATACAGAGATCGTCAGACAGTATCTGTGCATTTACGGATGAAATGCTGGTGCGGGCAGAAGGTAAGCGGCTGAAACGAAGTGAAGCCTTCACTATGTATGAAGAATACTGCAAAGAAAACGGCAGACAGGGACATGGAAAATCGAATTTCTTCAAGAACATGGTAGAAAAGGGGTTCTTCCTCAAACAGTACAATGGTGAATATTATTATCAGGACACTGCTGTTAAGGAAGAAGATTTTCATCCTCTGGAAGCAGAGGAACAAATTCCTTTTGAAGAAGAGAAAGATTACAGCCAGTTACAACTGAATATGGGACAGAATGATTAGGGCATTAAGGGCAAAATAAGCAAAATAAAATGACACCAACGCAGAAAAAAATGAAAAGTTTCCGGAGTGAAAAAATTTTGCTTTTTTTACACTTTTTGCCCTATCACTATAAAAAATTAAACGTACATGGTATCAGGCTGATTACCTGTACAAAACATTTTAAGAAAGAATGAGGTATGAATTTATGAGAATGATGAGAAACAGTATCAATGAGACAATCATGGTGATCGGAGTGGATCACGGCTATGGCAACATGAAAACAGCCAATAAATGCTTCCAGGCAGGCGTAACCAGATATGAACAGGAACCGATGTTCCAGGAGAAGCTGCTTGTCTATAACGGAGGCTATTACCAGATCGGTGAGGAACACAAGGAGTTCCGGGCAGAGAAAACGGGTGATGAAGATTATTATGTGCTGACACTGGCCGCTGTCGCAACGGAACTGGAAAATGCTGGTTTGGATCATGCAAAAGTGCATCTGGCGGCAGGACTTCCACTGACATGGGTCAGCAGCCAGAAAGAAAGTTTCCGTGAATATTTACTCCAGTGTGACACAGTGGAGTTTAGCTTTAAAGGAAAAACGTATCATGTGGAGTTTGCCGGTGCAGATATTTTTCCACAGGGATTCTCCGCCGTGGCATACAGGCTCCGGGATTTTAAGGGCATCAATATGCTGGCGGACATTGGAAACGGTACGATGAACATTATGTACATCAACGATTCCAGACCATCGGAGAAGAAATGCTTTACTGAGAAATACGGAACCCATCAGTGTGTCCTTGCAGTCAGGGAAAGCGTACTCAAGCAGACAGGGGTTGTCCTGGATGATCTGGTTATCGAGCAGGTGATCCGGACAGGGACTGCAGATATCAGCGAACGGTTCCTGTCTGTAATCAAAGAAGCAGCCGAAAATTATACCGCAGAGATTTTCCGGAAACTTCGGGAGCATGAATACAATCCGGAGGTCATGCGTCTGTATGTAGTCGGTGGTGGTGGCTGTATGGTTGAGAATTTTGGCAGCTACGATAAGAGCCGGGTAACCATTGTCAAAGATATCTGTGCCACTGCCAAAGGCTATGAAATGCTGGCAGCAAGAAAAATCCAGAAGAACGGAGGCAGGAATGCATGAGAAAGGAAAGAAAGATACTCAACACCAATATCCGGCTGAACCTGCTGAACGAGCAGGACAGGCAGGCATGGGAATACCTGCAGAACATGGACCGCAAAAAATATAAATCCTATTCCAGAGCGGTTGTGATCGCAATCAACGACTATTTCTCCCGGCAGGAACAGATCGAAGCAGACCCTTTTCTGACGAGCAGGCAGAAAGAAGATGAATTTCTGGAAAAGGTAGAACAGGCAGTAGAGCGGGGGGCAAGGGAATCCATGCCCCTTGTGCTTGCAAAAAATCTGATGGGGATATTGTCACCCTATATGGTGGAAATTGCACAAGCCGGAGGAAATAATCTTCGGCCAGTTCCAGAACTGGACTACAGGAAAGAAACAATCAATTTAGAACTGGAAGAGGATGCGGATGCTGCTTTAGATTTTGCGGACAGTTTTTGAATATTGATCGTAACTTTTATTTTGGCAGCGGGCCTGCCGGGGATTATCTGGTATCAACATCACCAAATTGAAAACTGGAACAGGAACTGGATGATATTGACAGTATCTGATCAGAAATTAACAAC
>CAYRZL010000179.1:0-2780 GCA_964428795.1 uncultured Lachnospiraceae bacterium
TTGAAACTTCCATATTGTTCATCTTTTATTCACCTCACGGATAATATAACACAGTAAAAAACGAATTTCAAGTACGTAAAACAAAAAATATTTATTGACAAAAACGAAAAGTAGATGTATGATATAAAACGAATTAAAAGTGCGTATTTAGAGCGTATAGAGTAATTGAGACGAATAATAGGCGCATTACTAAAGCACTTGCGATACAAGCGATGGGAAAATTCCATCGCTGTCGCGACGCTCGTCAAATATCCATACAAGCATGGTTGTTTGACTCGCTGTTCGCGCAAATCTAAAAGAAAGGGAGGAAATCGTATGCAGATCAATGTATCTTACATTACCGCTAATGAAATCATGGATATTCTTGGTGTCGGACGGAGCAAAGCCTATGAGATCGTGCGTGTAATGAATGAAGAACTGGAACGTGCCGGATATAACATCATTAAAGGGAAAGTGCCTGTGCGGTATTTTCAGAAAAAATACTATGGCTGTGAGATGAGTGTAGAATGAATATTTTTCAGACAGTCAAGGAATCCGTCACCGTAAGGCAGGCAGCCGGGCAATATGGTTTTCAGGTAAGCAGAAATGGAATGATGTGCTGTCCGTTTCATCGTGACAGTCATCCCAGCATGAAAGTTGACAAAGGGTTCTATTGTTTCGCCTGTGGTGCAAAAGGTGACGTGATTTCTTTTGCGGCAGATTTGTTTCAGCTTACACCCATTGAAGCGGCGAAAAAGCTGGCGGCAGATTTTCAGATTCCGGTAATACAAGAAATTCCTAAAAAGCGAGATGGCAAGAAAAAGAAAGCTGTTGCTAAAAGAACAATTTATCAGACAGAGCAAAAGCTAGAACAGTGGGAACAGGAATGCATCCGTATTCTGTCAGATTATCTACATCTGCTGGAAGAATGGAAAGTACAATATGCCCCGGAAAATCCTGAAGGGGAATATGCAGAGGAATTTATCGAAGCCTGCCAACGAAGGGAACTGGTGGATTACTACATGGATATTTTAATGAATGGTGAGCTAAAGGACAGGATTGAGTTTTTGTTAGAAAACGGAGAGGAAGTGAGGAAAATTGAGAAACGAATGGAGCGATATAGACGAAGATACGAGGAAGAAATTAGAAGCAGCGTTGGATAAAAGGGATGGAATAGGGCAACCGCCGCCCATAGATTGGTATGCGGACGGAGCGATTGACGAAGTGGCATTCTGTGAATGTTTCCTGCGAAAAATGCCATTGAAATGTATACACGGAACATTTTTCGGGTTAGATGGAAGGATAGAGGACGGGGAGGTGGAAAAGGAAATCTATGGAATGGTGAAGCCGGTGCTTACCAAAGGCATTTCCAAGAAAGTAAAACAGATTCTGGAGGTGCTCCGGTTGGAAGCACATGCGGAGGAACTTCCGATACAGTTAGATCGCATTCATGTGAATAATGGGACGCTCTTCCTGGATGGGGGATTCACGAAAAGAAAGGAATTCTGCTTAAACCGGCTGCCTGTAAATTATGAGAATAGAGAGCCGGATCCGGTGCGGTGGAAGAAATTTTTATCAGAACTATTGGAAGAAGAAGACATTGCGGCATTGCAGGAATATCTGGGATATTGCCTGATTCCATCTAATAAGGCGCAAAAACTGTTAGTGATACTGGGAAAAGGAGGTGAAGGGAAATCACGCATCGGGCTGGTTATGCGGCGTATTTTAGGGGCCAATATGAATGTAAGCAGCATACAGAAAGTAGAGCATAACCGTTTTGCAAGAGCCGATCTGGAACACAGGCTTTTGATGGTGGATGACGATATGAAGCTGGAAGCATTGAAAGATACCAACTATATTAAATCCATTGTCACTCTGGAAGATAAGATGGATTTGGAGCGGAAATCCAGGCAGAGCGTACAGGGTAATTTGTATGTTCGGTTCCTTTGCTTTGGAAACGGAAGTCTCAGTGCCCTACATGACCGCTCCTATGGATTTTATCGAAGGCAGATTATCCTGACCGTCAAAGATATAGCGCCGGGCAGAATAGATGATCCATATCTGATTGAGAAGCTGCAAAAAGAAGCAGATGATATTTTCCTTTGGTGTTTGGAAGGATTGAAGCGGCTGTTAAAAAATAATTATCGGTTTACGCTCAGCGAACGTGCCAAACAAAATCTGCACGAAGCAATGGAATCCGGGAACAACATCATCGCTTTTATGAAATCCACAGGTTATATACGGCTGGAACAAAATACAACTGCGACTTCTAAAAATCTGTATCAGGCATACTGCCGATGGTGTGAGGATAATGCGGAGAAACCGATGAGCGCTAAAAGTTTTTCGGGATATTTAAAAGAAAATGAAAAGAAGTACAATATCCGGTATTCCACCAATATCACTGCGGATAGTGGGAAAAGTGCCAGAGGATTTCAGGGGATTCATACACAGATACGTATTGACAGTTTCCGGTGATACAGATGAAGTTTGGGTGAAATTAAACTGCATGAAAAAGTGTATATACGTATATCCGTCGGAAAATCAATGGATTTATGTGCCTGAAATGTATGTGATATACGCTTATACGTTTTATACGGGTATTTTTGAAATTGTTTATGAAAAGAGAAATATGCCCGGAAACGGCAGACAAAGGGGGGCGGACACGCCCAGAGATTAAAGTGGCTGTAATTGGTGTTGGCGGGATAGCAAACACCTTTTCAAACCCTCGGCATTTGAGAGCGAAATACACCCATCGCACAAATCTCCGATTTATGCTCTGTGTATATTTCGCCCTTGCAGGG
>CAYRZL010000180.1:0-2773 GCA_964428795.1 uncultured Lachnospiraceae bacterium
TTTTCCGTTTCTGATCGTTGCCTTTTGCATCTGTCGATCCGCTCCCCTTCAATCGATTCTTTTTTTATATTCTAGTATCCTGCAGCAATGAATGCAATCCATTTTTGATTCATTTTACAGCGGATTTTTTACCCCGCAATCCTCTTGCGCTTTTTTCCCTGCCCGTCTCAGGCTGGCAAAAACAGAGCCGGAGATATTATGCCATACGCTGAAAATCGCGCCCGGCAGCGTGGCCAGCGGATTCGCCGCAAAATTGGCGCCGGCCAGCGAAACCGCCAGACCGCTGTTCTGCATTGCGACTTCTATCGCGATGGCCGTTGTTTTATCATAATCCACCTTGAATATCTTTGACGCAGACAGACCGAGAAGCAGTCCGAGAAGGTTGTGCAAAATAACGACTCCGAGAACCAGAAGCCCGCAGGTCAGTATTTTTTCCACATTTTTGGCAACAATGCCTGCAATGATCATTACGATCGCAACTACAGAAATCAGTGGAACCACAGAGGAGATTCGTTCCATTGCCCTGCCCGCCAGACGGTGAATGAGAATTCCCAGAAGCACCGGAAGCAGGATCACCTCTGTGACAGAAATGATCATTGCGATCAGGGATACATGCACCCATGCGCCGGCAAGAAAATAGGTGAGAACCGGCGTCATAAGCGGCGCCAGCAAGGTAGAGACGATCGTCATGCCAACAGACAGAGAGACATCCCCGCCCGCAATGTAGGTTATGACATTACTCGCGGTTCCTCCCGGACAGCAGCCCACCAGAATCACGCCTATTGCCAGATCCGGCGGAAGCTTCAAAAGCATGGATAAGGCCCATGCGGACAGCGGCATGATCGTGTACTGCGCAATGCATCCGATCACGATTTCCTTCGGATGTGTCAGCACCGCCTTGAAATCCGACGCTTTGATCGTAAGCCCCATGCCAAACATGGCCGCCCCCAAAAACCATGACGTGTAATTTGTAGCCCAGGCAAATCCCGAAGGAACAAGAAACGCAAGAACTGAAAAAATAATAATGATTATGCCGATATAACGGGTCAGACCGGAAATAACGCTTTCGATTTTCCTCATATCCTACACCTCATAGCTGAAATTATCGATGAGGCGCGTTTTGCCGATATACACGGCCATCGCCACCAGCACATCCCGGTCAACCTTTTCCACATCCTGCATTGTCAGGGCATCCACAACAGAAACATAGTCGATCCTTGCCAAAGGCTCCGCCTCGATCACGGAACGCATTTCCTTAAGGAGCACTTCGCTGTCCATTCCGTCCTTGATCACTTCCTGTCCCCGTTTTACGGCCTTGGACAGGCAAAGCGCTGCACAGCGTTCTTCCGCATTTAAATATGTATTACGGGAAGACTTTGCGAGGCCATCTTCCTCACGGATGATCGGACACCCGACAATCTGAATATCGAAGTTCAGATCCATCACCATCTTTCTGATAATTGCCAACTGCTGCGCATCCTTCTGCCCGAAGTAAGCCTTATCCGGCATTACAATATGAAACAGCTTGGATACGACTGTACACACCCCCTTAAAGTGAATGGGGCGGGTCTTCCCGCAAAGATTTTCGGAAAGCGTATCGATGCTGACATACGCGCACGGATTCACATACATATCCTCCGGCTCCGGATGGAAGATCAGATCTGCTCCCAGACTTTCACAAAGCGCGCCATCTCTCTGGAAATCCCGCGGATAAGCCTCAAGATCCTCGTTCGGCCCGAATTGCGTCGGATTTACAAATACAGATACTACAACCTTATCGTTTTCCTCCCGGCATCTTCGGATCAGGCTGGCATGTCCTTCATGAAGATAGCCCATAGTAGGAACCAATCCGATGGTCTTGCCTTCCTTTTTCCACTTTTTTACCAATGTCCTTGTTTCATCCACTGTTTTTGTTACCTGCATGTTTGTTTCCTCTCTTCTCATCGATTTGAAGATAGCCTCGTTCCGATTTTCTGTTATTCCATGTCCTTTAACAAGCCGTGTTTTTCATAGTTTGTTGTCCTTGCAATGTGGTTGTTTTCATCTACAAAAACAACCGCAGGCCTGTGTGCTTCTGCCTCCTGCTCATCATATCCGGCAAACGCCATAATGATGACCTTGTCTCCCACACTCACGCATCTGGCGGCGGCGCCGTTTAGGCAGATCATACCGCTTCCCGCCTTACCGCTGATGGTGTAGGTTTCAAAACGGTTCCCGTTGTTGATATCCACAACCTGAACCTTCTCGTATTCAAGTATTCCTGCTGCTTTTAAAAGCGCTTCATCCACGGTAATGCTTCCCACATAGTCCAGTTCGGCCTGTGTAACGACCGCACGGTGGATTTTTCCTTTCAGCATTTCAACTGTCATACCCGCATTCTCGCTCCTTTCTCTCCACTTTCCCGTAAAACAAAAAGCATCTTCAGGCGCAATACGACCCTGAAGATGCAAAAAAATATCACCTTTCTTTTTTGAGTCTCATTTCTTTCAAATACAAGCCCATATAGAAAAGCTTATGCAATTGTGTGAAATAACAGTAAATCAGGCGGAGTATAGTTTTGGAACAAATACTATCTCCGCCTGCATTATAACAAAGATCATCAAAAAAAGCCAAGGATTTATTATTTTTTCAAATATATCGTTCTTTTCACGCCTTTATTGCAGCACTGTACCGTCGGCCAGTGTGATCGTATATCCGTTGAAGTTGATCGTTCCGTTGTTGGTAAGTGAGGTGACGGTGCAGTCCCCGGTCAGCGTCCATGTGCTGCCGGATT
>CAYRZL010000181.1:0-2647 GCA_964428795.1 uncultured Lachnospiraceae bacterium
TTGCGGTTCTTGTCCGCTTTTCTTCCAATATAGCGCTCCACATCTTCATAGGAAGTAATCAGATATTCCGACCAGCTATCCAGCCTGCGAAATGCCTCCCCAATCTCCCCATACAGTTCTGGCAATGCCTCTTTTTCCTCCAAACGCTCGCCATAAGGTGGATTGGTAATGACAAAACCATATTTTTTCGGATGATTTAACTGGCTCACCGGACGCTGTTGAAAATGAATCATGTGATCCACGCCTGCCCGTTTCGCATTTTCTCTGGCGGCCTTTATGATCTCTCCGTCTATATCATACCCCTGAATATCCGTCCGTACATCCATGTCGATCATGTCTCTGGCCTCTTTTACACAATCATACCAAAGCTGACGGTCTATCAGATTTGTCCACTTTTCCGAAATAAATTCACGATTCATCCCCGGTGCGATATTTGCCGCAATCATAGCAGCTTCAATGGGAAATGTACCGCTGCCGCAGAACGGATCTACCAGAATCCTATCTTTTTTCCACGGTGTCAGCAAAATCAAAGCCGCTGCCAATGTTTCCGTCAACGGAGCTTTACTTGTCAAAGTACGATATCCTCTTCTATGTAAAGATTCCCCGCTCGTATCGATGGTCAGAGTCACTTCGTCTTTCATAAGCGTAACACGCAGCGGATAAGAAGCCCCGCTTTCCTCAAACCATGACACACCATAAACCGGTTTCAAATGCTCCACCATAGCTTTTTTGATGATGGACTGAATATCCGATGGGCTGAATAGCTTGCTCTTGATCGAAGATGCCTTTGCCACCCAGAATTTTCCGTCTGACGGGATATAATCTTCCCATGCCAATTCTTTCGTCTTATCAAACAATTCCTCAAAAGTAGTGGCGCGAAAGCTCCCCACCTTCAAAAGCACTCGTTCTGCTGTGCGCAGAAAAATATTTGCCCGGCAGATCGCTTCTGCATCTCCCATGAAGGTAACACGTCCGTCCTCCACCTTTGCTATTTCATATCCAAGATCATAGATCTCCCGCTTCAGGACAGATTCCAATCCAAAATGGCAGGGGGCTATGAGTTCATACATCTTCATTTCATTTAATCCTTCCTGTGAACTATACTGCAAGCGGTCACGCATCTAAATCCTACCATCCTGCGTCCATCGCTTATCGTATATATCTTAAAAGAACTGGCTGCCCCCTGTCAATGCTTTTATTCATCCAGCTTGCGTTCCTCAAAGGCACGGATTCCACCTGTCACGGTATAAACCTGATAACCTTCATCTCCCAGCTTTCTGGCTGCTTTCAAAGAGGTACTTCCATGTTCACAGTACAGGACAACCGCTTTATTTTTCGGCAAATACTGTTTATATTGCTCGAGAAAATTATAAGGTACATTCTTTGCACCACGAAAATGAAATAATTCATAGTCAGCCTTATCCCGCAAGTCAATTACCAATACATCCGGATTGTTCAAAAAATGCTCCAGTTCCCGCACATGTATCATTTTAAAATTCATGCTTGTATTCTCCTCGGCTCATATTCTGGCAGATCAACACCTGCTATGTCTGCCTCGTATATGCAAAACGGATTACAAATTCCTTTGTAATCCGTTTCTTTATCATATGCAATCTTTCATTTTCTATGCATGGACGACACAGTTTCTATCATCCGCCCTGCTTCCGCAGGCACTATCTGCAGTCAGATGCGCTGTCAGATGCATTCTGGGATTTGTTTTTTCCACAGTCCTGTGCACTGTTTTTAGCACTATTCTGGGATTTGTTTTTTCCACAATTCTGTGCGTTTTCTGCTCCGTATGCGTTGGAGCTGTTTGCAGCATTCTGCTGTTTATTCTTTGCCATAATCATAGCCTCCTTTGATCATTGTGCAGACAACATCCGTGTCTTACAAGGATAGTATCTCTATGTAGGCTTTGATTTATGCATCCATTTTGACATTTCTGTCACACATTATGTAAAAAGCCAGTTCAGACTCTCATTTGCGGAAAAATCAATGATAACAATAAAAAAATGCCAAGCACAATTCCAAGTACAATCAACGTACCATACCAACTGTTCAGCTTCAGCCTGCCCAAACGGATATCCCAGCCTTTTTCCTGTGAAAAGGTAGCTTTGACACCATGCTCCGGATTTTGAATGGAGTTATTGATCTCCTCCTCCGACTGCTCCGTATACATATCCTGCACCCACAGTTTTGCAGATTTTTCCTGTTCGGCATGATAATGATCCAGTATCATCTGTGCCACTTTTTTCGGATCACCCAGCTTTGCCAGAATCTGCTCCATGGTTTTTCCGCTTTCCTGTTCTGTTTTAAAATAATTTTTGTAATTTTCAATCTGCTCGTCCACTTTATTCGCCGGAAGCTGATCCCGTAAAGCTATGTGCAGATCCCATAAAAAGTCTTCCATATATCCTCCGCCTAATCCTATTCACCAAAGGAAACCTCCACCGAAACGTCCCTTCGGATACTTGATATTTGAAATAATTCAGAGCCAAACGTGAAACGTCTGACTCTGAATCATTCTGAATCCCTATTTATCATAAATTATGCGGAGTAAAAAGTCAATTTATACTTATCAGTCTTTCATTGCCTCATAACCTTCTGCTCCGGAACTGATGCGGATTGCATTCTCAACATTGTATAC
>CAYRZL010000182.1:0-2641 GCA_964428795.1 uncultured Lachnospiraceae bacterium
TCCGGAGGGGAAGCGGGCCAACGCGGAGCAGCTGGCCTTTTTCAGAAGATTTATCATGCGCTGTCCGTAAAGGAATGACTGCCAGCTCTTGCAGGAGGGATTGATCGTCAAAAATGTGTTGGTATATCAGAGCGAGAAGTCCCATGGCTGTATTTTCTGAAGCTATCCCCGGGGGCGTTCGCCATAGTATTTTGCATACTGCTTATAAAAATTGGAAGTATTTTGAAAACCGCAGGCCGAAGCAATTTCTGCTACGCTGAGATTTGTATTCATCAATAGCTGTCGTGCGGCGGATAAACGCCTGGCAATCAGGTAATCTTGAAAACGTTCTTTGATAATTCTATGAAAAAGCGTTGAAAAATAGTTTTTGCTCAGGTAGACAGAATTGGCAACCTGTTCCAGCGTAAGGTGTTCCATATAATGCTCGTCAATTAAAACAAGGGCCTGCCGTATTTTTTCCAAATCGCGCTGGTATTTCATCTGCTTGCGGTCTGGTTGAGGCGCAAGAAAACTGCGCTCCAGCATAATTAGCAACCGGAGCATTTCGGCACGAATCATCAGGGAGCGGCCTGTTTGATCGTTTTCCCATTCGAAGCGAATGGAGTGCAGACAGGCTGTGATTTCTGATACCATAGGTTCGGTGCGGAAAAGAATGTTGCGAAATCCAGGCTGATCGGTATGAAACACCTGCAAGTTATCTGGCGTATTGTCCTGTGACAAAAGTGAGGGAAGGAAGGTAACAACCAAAAGCTGAATATCGCCGTTCATCATCTGCCAGCCGTGTATTTCATCACGGTTAAAAATCGCCAGATCGCCCTTTTGCAGGGAATAGGGATTCCCATTGACGACGCAGGTAGCCTGTCCGTCTAAAACACAGGAAATCTCATAAAAACTGTGCCAATGAAAGTGTTCCTCAGCGCGATTGTAGCAACGCATCCAGACGGTGTTCACGTGAAGCGGTAACATTGCGTCCAGCGGATAGGTATCATCACAAATTTTCATGCTGCCGCCCCCTTTCGCAGGTATACAGCGTCAAACAGACTATATCTCTTTTGTTGTGTATTGCATTCGTTTTCTGCTTTGCAGCAGGTAAAATCCAGTGGATAAGAGGGTTCCCAGAAGCCATGCCAGAGGCCAAATTGCCCAGACGCCGGTGATGCCAAAGCAGTTGGAAAAAGTTTTGCCCAGACAGATTCTCACAAGCACATCTGACATGGTTGCAGCCATGAAGCAGGTCATTGCTCCAATTCCCCGCAGCGCGCCGTCAAATATAATTTTTATGCATACAAGCAGATAAAAGGGAGCCACAATATGGATAAAGCCCATGCCGGCATGAATGATGTCTGCGCTGTCCTTCCCTTCCTTTACAAAGAAGGCCATCATACTTTCTCCGGAAATCAATAAAACCAATATCACCAGAGCAGAGAAAGAGGCAGCTATCGTCAGAGAATATTTCATTCCGGATGTGATTCTGGAATACATTTCAGCGCCCTTATTTTGTGCAATGAAGCCGGACAGGGCATTGCTCAGAGCCATAAGGGAATTGATGACGATTCCGTTGATGCGAAAGGCCACTGAATAGCCAGCCATAACGATCAGGCCATAGCTGTTGATGACAGTTTGAAGGGATAACTGCCCCATGGACATGAAAATGTGCTGTAACATACTTGGAATGCCTAACCGCAGAATTTGCCTTAGAGCGTTCGAAGACCACAGCCTCATCCTCTTGCCGAAAACAAGGTACATTTTTCTGACAGTCACCGAAGCTAACATAGCAGACAATGCCTGAGAAAGCAGCGTTGCAAGCGCAAGTCCGGCAACTCCGATGGGAATGAAAAGCACAAAAATCAAATCAAGAAAAATGTTGCAGGCCGAGGAAATCATCAGAAACAGCAAGGGCGTTTTGGAATCACCCAGTCCGTTCAATACACCGTTGGCAATATTGTAAAGGAAAACAAAAGGAAGACTCAGGATGTAGAGGTTCAGATATTCCCTTGTGGCGTCATAAATATCTACCGGAACGGAAAGAAATCCCAGAATATAAGGACACAGGAGAAGCCCAACTGCGGAAAGCAAGACTGAAAAAGGGATAAAACTGATCAGGGATGTGGTGATGCAGCTTTGCACCTCGGCATATGCTTTAGCGCCAAATGATTGAGAACACAGCAAAGAGGTCCCCAGTCCCAATCCGGATGCAATAGCAACAAAAAAGACCGTGACCGGATAACAGGTTCCAACAGCACCCAATGCCGCTGCACCGAGTTGATTTCCTGCAATCCAGCTATCAACCAGATTATATGCCTGTTGGAAAAACATACTGATTAACATTGGAATTGCATATAGCGTCAGGACTGTTAATGGATGGCCGACGGTCAAGTCAGTGGGCTGAACAAAATGCTGTTTCATAAGCTGCTCCCTTTGTGCTAAAACGGGATTGGAAGTGGTAAAAGCAGTATACAGCAAGAGAGCAGATTCAGATAGCGTCTGTGTTTGGAAAAATGTGTACTTTGTTCGCAATTTTGCAAGTGTCCGGTCAAGGAGGGGTTCCACGTGGACTATTTGAGCGGATGTGCAAAAATATATGTCTCCACCAGTTCCGCCGCCATCGCTACCAGTTCAGGGCAGGGACGCTTTTGGTAAT
>CAYRZL010000183.1:0-2550 GCA_964428795.1 uncultured Lachnospiraceae bacterium
GTCTTGCTTACAACACAATACCATTCATCCAAAGAACTGACAAAGGTGCGGATTCAGTGAACCGCACCCTTGACAAGCTACTATCTTTTTATCTGTGCAAGCAACCATTTATCTAGCAGGAGTTTATGTGCATAACTTCTGTTTCCAATCTTAACCACAAATATTTTCTCGTTTGCCTTCATCAGCTCCCTTGTTTTCGTTTTTCCTATATTAAGGTAAGCAGCTGTTTCCTCAACGTTTAATAAAGCTTTATCACTCTCCATCATTTCACCCTTCCTACCTATAATTTTCTTTTACATTTTGAACAGTCACTACTAAATCTGGACTACCCTTTGATTATCAAAGAGTAATGGACCAATTTTATTATATCACCTGAAGTATTTTACACAATGTTAAGGCCAGAGCAACCACATTAAGCGATTGATTCTTCCTATTTAAATACTCTCTTCTATCTCTTTTTCGGACTCCTTATTGTCAGCTTCGTCAACCCCACGCTGACAGCCAATGCCTGGTCGATCTTTCCCATACAATCCTCATCCACCTTCCCGATAAACCGCTTCAGACGGCATTTGTCGATGGTACGCAGCTGCTCCAGCAACACGACTGACGGGTATTTCAATCCGTCCACTGCCTGCAGATAGCAATGGATAGGCAGCCTGCGCTTTTTATCTGGCTTGCTGCTCACAGACGCAACGATCACCGTAGAACTGAACCGGTTTCCCACATCGTTCTGCAGGATCAGGACCGGGCGGCAGCCTCCCTGCTCTGAGCCGATCACCGGATTCAGGTTAGCGAAATATAATTCCCCGCGAGAAAATCTACGCATAAGAATCTCCTTCCTGAATTTCTTCTCTATGTAAAACAGCCATACCAAAGAGTGATACAACGATCACAAAATCCCTCCGATACAGCTGTCTTGTTTTGTTTTTATCGTTCCGCCACTTTTGCCACGCCCCTTGACGGCAGGGATATTGCCGGTCGCCCCTGGCAGGGCTGTCATAGCTCCGCAACGCCGTCTTTACTCGAACGCTGCAGGGCTCCCCCTCTAGTCTGTGGGAGGTCGTGAGAAAGTATCATTATTCCTCCGTGCTGTCATCGCGCCTGATCTGCCACAATCAGGTCTAAAACTTCCGTTCATCGCTCCTGCAGCCTGCATCTCTCACCTCCTTCAGGCTGCCCTCTTCGCGCCAGGTCTTACATCGCTATTACACGGATTTCTGTACCTGCAATACCGTGTATTCTGTTTTCAATGTGCGTGAATGACAACCCGACAGAACTTCTGTCCGGCTACTGTGAAAGTGCAAAAATCCCTTCACTATGTAGTCATTGAAAACTTAGTTTTTCTGCCCTTTTGACAAAACTTTTTTAATCCTGTTTAATCGTTTTGTCACGGCGTTTTGCGTGCATCCCCACAATCGAGCAATATCCACCTGCCGGTATCCATCCATTGCCATCAGGGTAAGCAATTCCAGGTCCTTCTCTCCCAACTGGCACAACCGCTGGTACAGCTTCACGTCCTCAATTTCCTGCAGCCACGCATACCTGTCTGAAAATTCCTGCTGTTCAAAATCTGCCGACAGCTCCTGGAATTTGCGGAAAAGAACCGTCCTTCCATCGTCCATGTCCCCCTCATCTGGCAGCGCCTGATTATGGGTCTCATAGGTACGCCTGCTACGAAACCACTCCCAGTCAAATTCCTTCATCTGAGCAATATCTGCCTCTTCCATTCCAGCAGCAGCATACTCCTCCTGCAGCTGCTCCCATTCTTTATCAAATCTGCGCTTTTCGCGCCCATAATTAAATCCCATCATATCCTCCGTATCAATTCATCAAACTTCGAGTGAATTGATACGAAGGCGGCGAACGACACCGGGGCAGCCTGCCTGATCTATCAGCTACTATGTATTGGAGTACATGCTTAAAGGCATACCTCTCCCGTATCAAACATTGAAATTCATATACGATACGTCAGTTTCTGCCGTTAAGATAGTTTCCACTTCCCATTTCCTTTCATTATAATTGCGCATTGCAATACATATATTCGCTGTATTCCAGTGAATAAAAATCCAAGAGAGTGTATTGTAGAATATATTCGAGGTGAAATGGAATGAAGGATTATGTACAGGCAGTGGGAGATGCCTTTAAAAAAGCCCGGGCTGAACAGAACCTCACATTAGAGGCCGTAGCCGAAAGAAGTGGCGTTGATGTGCGTACAGTAATCAATATTGAACAGTACCGTGGAAATCCAAAGCTTGAAAAGCTGTATCCTCTGGTACGTACCCTCCGGATAGATACCAGAGAAATTTTCAATCCGGAAATGCTGAGGGAAAGCCCGTCCATCCGGCAACTCCGTTTTTTGATTGAGGAGTGCAGCGAACAGGAAGCTACCACTCTAATTCCGGTCATTGAAGCAGTTCTGGTTGCTTTACGCTCTGACAACTTCACGGAAATCAAGTAATACATCTACATAAAGAGAGCCTGTATCCTATACTTTGACAAAAATAGGATACAGGCTCTCTTTTGTTATTCCTTTGTTTCATTTACTCAGTA
>CAYRZL010000184.1:0-2513 GCA_964428795.1 uncultured Lachnospiraceae bacterium
CCCGTGGCATACGTGGGTCAATTTTTTTACTCATAAGATATCTCTCCTTTCTTTGAAATGCTTAAAAATAATTGAGATTTTATAAAACCACTAAATTAATCATAACAAAAAGTCATTTATTTGTGCAGACTTCATAAATATGAAAGTTTTTGTCTGAAAAAAGCTGTTTTGCCACGATTATTTCAGTCTTTAAATGCAGAGTCCAGGAATCCGGATTAAAAAATGGTGTCAAAACAAAGTTTTTTTATGCAAAAAAACTACAAAATGCAGCGGGATGAGCAGTTTCTGAATTTTTTACTGGAATAATCTCTAAAAAAGTATTATGATATAGAAAAAAATTGTGAAAATAAGAGAATAAAAGGATACATTTTGTTGTACACAGACAAGGAGGCGGCTGCCATGAAGCTCAATTTAGATACGATCCGAAAATATCTGCCTGAGGGCTATCAGACCCGGAGGTATGGCTCTGTTCTTCCCTCCGGTTCTTATACACGGCCTCTCCTGTATGAAAACGCACAGCCCCTTTCGGATGGCGCTTTGTACATCGCATACGCAGAAGCGCTGCCGAAAAGCATCCCGGCAGAGAACTGCGGTTTCATTGCTGTCGGCTCCAGGATCCCGGCGGAGTGGACTTCCGGCGGAATACAGCTTTTGACTGTGGAGAATACAGACAATGTCAGGGAAGTCTTTAATACCATACAGATCCTTTATAACGGGTTTGACCAGTGGGAAGAGCAGCTTCGTGATGAACTGGAAAAAGAAATAGATTTTGACATCCGGAAGATACTTGAGCTCGGCTCTGCAAAGCTCAACCGGAATATCACTGTGATGAACTATACGCTGCTGAGAATTTTCCGTTCTGAAATACAGACAGGCTCAAACGGAAAGAGAAAAATCGTAGTAGATGACAGACCCGAAACAATGTCTATCGATTACAGTGAGATGATCAAAGAAGTGTGCAACCTGGAACGGATCATCACAGTTCCCTATATGTCCGCAGTTGAGAGCGATTCCTGCCAGTATTATTGCTGCAATACTTATATGGCCGGAAGATTCGCAGGCTGTACTTCCATAGACGAGGGGACAACCCCCTTTGAGGAAGGCGACTTTGCCGTGATGGATTACTTTTTTGCTGTGTTTCAAAAAGCATATACAAAATATCAGCGCAGCTATGCGCAGGAAGATTTCCCGGAGTCACAGGCGCTGAGAAAGCTTTTGGATCATATTCCGCTCACTCCGGATGAGAATGCCCTGTTCAGGCTTCAGCCGGGAGAGCAGTGGGCCTTTTTCCGGTTAAAAGAACGCAGGAAGGGAAAAACCCTCCCAAAGGATTACATGTATGCGTCTTTGAACGGGATAAACCCAAAGACGGCCTATGCCATGGTCTATCATGAGGAGATCGTCGGCCTGCTTCGGCTTGGCGAAAAAGAAAAAGGCGAGACAATTACCACATTTGAGCAGACACTGCATCGCATGGGATACTACGGAGGCCTCAGCCATTCCTTTACGGATATGACGCGCCTGAAGGATTATTTCCGGCAGGCCGGTTACGCTGTGCAGCAGGGAGGAGAAACAGAAGGAGTTGTCCATTATTTCAAGGATTTCGTTCTCTCTTATATGCTGTCGGCCTGCCGGGGCGAATTGTCCGGGGAATCTCTGTTGTCAGACGGACTGCTGGCTCTTCGGGAACATGACCGGAAAAAGGGAACCGATTATGTGAACACGCTGGATCTTTACCTGCAAAATGAAATGAGTATCACAAAAACATCCCAGGCATTGTTTATCCACCGAAGCAGCCTCCTGAAACGTCTGGAAAAAATCACAAAGCTCTCAGGATGTGATTTTTCCGACTCGGATATCCGGTTATATTACCGGCTCTGCCTTGCCCTGATGAAGGAAAAATAATCCGGAAACGCTTTTGCCCTTTATCCTTCGATCATATCGATCCTGTGCTGATGGCGCTCTGCCCCGGAAAACTCCGTGTGCAGGAACGTATCGACGATCTTCACTGCCAGTCCCGGCCCTACGACTCTTCCGCCCAGCGCCAGGATATTCGCGTCATTGTGCTGTCTCGTAGCCTCCGCGCAGAAGCAGTCGGTGCAGAGCGCTGCCCGGATGCCCGGAACCCTGTTCGCCGCAATGGAAATACCGATTCCTGTACCGCAGATCAGGATTCCCTTGTCACAGGAGCCGTCCTTGATGGCAGAAGTCACCTTCCTTGCGTAGATCGGATAATCCACTGCCTCGGTGCTGTCGCAGCCAAAATCCCTGTAGGCGATCTGTTCCTTGTCCAGATATGCCAGGATCTCTTTCTTTAATTCATAACCGCCGTGATCGCATGCAATTGCTATCATGTCATTGCCTCCTTTTATTTTTCATTGCCATTTTTCCTTTTTCATCATACCACATTTTCTGCAACAGGACAACGCCCGGAAAAATTTTCATCGGTCGGTCTTCTTTCTTTTACAGCAAAATACTTCAAGCAAAAAATCCGGAGCCGACCAGCTTTACAC
>CAYRZL010000185.1:0-2496 GCA_964428795.1 uncultured Lachnospiraceae bacterium
CCTTAAAGCTCAGGATTGTTGCCAGATACAAAGCAAGCACAAGCTGAATGATTGCTCCGACACAGTAATACAGACTCAGCTTCAGGGCGCTGAAACAGTCGTCCCTCTTAAATACATCCAGATAATTTTTCCAGCCGACAAATACCCGTTCTGACGGCAGGGTCGTATATTTCATTTTGTAGAAGCTGAATTTAACCATTTCCGCAAAAGGGAAATAGGTAAACAACAGAAGCAGGAACAGCGGGATCGCCACGAATCCAATGCAGATCAGCGTTTGCTGCCCCTTCCTGCTTTTTGCCCACTGGACAAAGGTTTTCCTCTTTTTCTGAGGCTTTACTGCCGCACCAGCCATAAATATTCCTCTCTTTACTATGAATATACCCTTTCCCGCGAAGCGGAAAACTGAATTCAGGGATGCACCATGCGCAGTGGTACTTTCATGCGAAGTGGTACGCTCAAAGCGCATGGGAATCCTGTGCAGACCTGCGGATAACCGAAAAGGGAACCAGAAACACCGGGTTCCCGATTCCCTTTATCCCGTTTATTCTGTTATTTCCGCGCCGCAGGCTTCCTGGGCGTCAGTCCAGGCCTGGTTCCACTCGTCCATAATCTCATCAAAAGTCATATCGCCATTGAAAGCATGTTCAACAATTTCCTGAATCTTGCGGTCGCCTCCGTTGTTGATATTCAGCTCTGATTCGGCATTCAGCTCATTCATGAGATCCTCTTCCCCGTCAAGCGCAGGCTCATCCTGCAGGAAGGTCACTCCCTCAAAGGAAAGCTTAGTATCATCATTGGTGGTGGAAACCGGAAGTCCATCCTCGTTGTAGGAGAATCCGGATTCATCTGTCATCCATTTTACAAAAACAAGGGCTGCTGCCTTCTCATCGTCAGACGCGTTTACATTAATGCCGTAGCAGTAGTCAGCGCCCGCAGACGCGTACTGGACACCGTCAACGGTGATCGGGAATGCCATATACCCGATATCGTCCGCGTTTTCGCCCGCTGCTTCCATCTGAGGATAAGCCCAGGAACCCAATACCATACAGCCGATCTGTCCGCTGTTGATCATACCCTTGCAGCCTTCCCAGTCTGTTGTGGAGAAATCATCCTCAATCAGGTCATTGGCAACCGCGTCATACAGGATTTTATATACGGCATACGCATGGGTATCATCACCGTAATCCTGGAAAGGATTTGCCGTATGGGCCAGTTTCTGGTTCATATACGTATTGTCGCCCGTCGCATTATTTCCAATATAGGCATCCCAGGCTCCCATCGTCCAGCCTGCCGCATAATTGGTATACAGCGGAATCGCGTCCGTATTATCTTTGATTTTCTGCAGGGCATCCAGAAATTCCGTGGGTGTTCCCGGCAGCTCAGTTATTCCCGCTTCCTCAAAAACCTTCTTATTGTATACAATACCCTGAGTGGTTGCGGTGGAAGGAACGCCGTAAACCTCATTCTTGTACATCCAGTTATCCGCGTAATTAATCAGGGCGCTCATGGTATCATAATCGCCATAGGAAATAAAGTATTTATCCAGGTCCGCCATGTCCAGGGCCGGGATCATCATAATCGTCTCGTAATCGCCGGACTGCAGATGGGTCAGCGCGTCATCGGCATAGTTCGTATCGGTGGTAATGTCCACGGTGATATTCGGATACATTTCGTTAAACGCTTCCAGATATTCCGCCCATGTCGTTCCGTTGTAATCCGCGGAATCCAGATCCGTCCTGTGGTTAAACATGGTAATGGTTGCGGTCAGATCCGTGTAATCCTCTCCCAGCACAATGTCCGCATAGGATTTTACGCCGCTATCCGACTCCTCAGATGCTGAGGATGTCACCCCGGCTGCGGCTGTGCACACCATCACACCTGTCAGCAACAGTGTCATTATTCTTCTTTTTCTCATAATCAAGTTCCTCCTTTTTCTTTTATTGTTTAGCTGATTTTTCATGCTAAATTATAATTTACCCTGTTTATATAATTAAGTCATCACTCATTCTTGCATTTTTTTCTTGCTTTGATCAGCTTCTCTGTATTTAACAAATCTGACCGCTGATTTTAGTCTATTTTCACAATTACAATTGAGACTTTTAGCTAAATTTATCTTTATTTACGTTTATAATTAACTATTTTTATTGTATATTTAACTTTCTTATAACTTTCTGTATGTTTATAATAAAAGTAACTCATTTCATTTTTTTATCAGGAGAATCAGCCTATGGATATGCCGAAGTATGTCATGGACATGAAAAATATGCTGGATCACAACTACAGTGAAAAAATAACCCTGGATTCTCTGGAATCGGAGCTTGGCATAAGTAAATACCGGTTGTGCCATGATTTTTCCAGATACATGGGCATTTCTCCCCTGCAGTACCTGAATCATCGGCGGCTTGAGGCTGCACGGCTGCTCCTTCTTCAGTCCGACGAATACGTCCATCGGATCGGTGAAAAGGCAGGTATCCCCAATACCAACCATTTCATCCG
>CAYRZL010000186.1:0-2452 GCA_964428795.1 uncultured Lachnospiraceae bacterium
AAAGTGTTGATTCAATCTGCTTTCGCAGTGGTGCATTCTCCAGACAACGCCGATTCTATCTGATCTATCGTATGATGGCTCTTTGTCAACCACTCTGTCCGGCCGTTTGCAGTACGCCCTGATATTACGCTGGCAGCGGCAGACGGAGACTCAAATTCATAATCGGTTACAAATCTTCCGTTCACAATAGTACCATTCTGAATAAGGCTATCACGTAACATGGCATATCCTTTATTCAGGCTGGCAACAGTATCAGAAGAAATACGGCTTCCTTTTTGGGCAATCATATGCTTTGTCTCACTGGTGTATTTTGCCTGTGCATAGGAATCACGCAGTGTAAGATAAAACAACCCATTATCCTCCTGCTTGATCATTGCTTGAAAACTCGATGCCGTAAATTCAGATGGCGTAATGCCATAGGCTTTCAGCAGTTTCAGAACCACTTCCTTATGGTTACCCATCAAATCATTTGGATGCCAGGATTTATATCCATTATATATACGCACGGAATTTGGAAATACTTCAATGTTCTTTTCAAAATAGCGTTTTTTCTTTGCTTCAAAATCGAGGTTTCCAAGAGCGGTATTCTTGCGTCTGGAAATTAACGCCAAGTTTCCAAGCCTGTCTGTCAGCTCATCGCGCTCCAGCGGTGAAAAATCCATACACCATGTACTGGCGGGAGATGGATTCTGGGGAAGAATATGCTCAATGCTGATGGTCACCGGTGGATTAAATTTCGTATCTGAACCCTGATATAGTAAATCCAATTTCAGCATCAGATATCTGGCAAACCTCTTCCCATACACATCCCCATTGATAATACGTTCAAAGTCACGTCCATCAATTTCCATGCATGAAGAAGATAGCACATCTTCTTTTGTGCGGCTCTTTTCGATGCTTTTAAGGATTGCATTCACATTTTCGATTCGCTTAGTAGGAGAATAAGCAACAATCCAGTCGGCAGAAACCTTTTTATCCAAAGCCTTTAAGAAGTCACTCAACCCGTCCGTATGATATCTACGATAATAATCCAAAACTGGGGCAATCCAGTAATCGGAGCCAAGGCCGTCATTCATTAATCGCAGATAATTGTATATCTCATAGCTTTTTTCGGTTTCATAATGGTCCTTGTCAAAAAGTTCCATGTATATCTGATAGAATTCATCAATGAATTCGAAGGTCTCCTCACCCCTTTTAAGTAGGGGCGTCCGCTGTTCATACTGCTTGGTCGTGCGGTTAAACTCCCTGTTCGAATAGATATTTTCTTCAAATTCCTTTAAGAGTGTTGCATTTGATTTCCTTTTCACTAAAATCGTTCGGATATGTGAAAGGAACTTATCAAAATCCTCACCAAAATAGGATTCCATAGCCTCCCATTTTTTTGCCCAGGAAGACCGCTTGGACGCTACAGGCACTGCCCGCAAATTTTCGGCTTTTATTATATCGCTATTTGTCAGTTTTACACCGCGATTGTTCAGCACAGTAAACAACTGGAATGCATCCTGCAGCTCTTCCGTTGACACATATATCATCAGCACCTTATTCCAGAAAAAAGTGATATATCCGGGGATATCACTCATATTTTCCTGAAGCATCCCCCTGATTGTAATAACCGCATTTGCCATATTCCGTATAGAAATATCGGCATCTTTATCTGTTGACAACGATGAAATATTAGGACTTTCTGTTCCCAAATCTGCCTTTATGTACTTGTCTACAAAATCCTTCACATCTTCTCGTATTTCAAAGACAATGCGCAAACGTTCGGGTGTATTGTCGTACTCATCTTCTTCCTGAAAAATTGCTTTCTTGCAAAGGCCGACAATTTTGCGGGATAGTTTTTCACGTAACGCAATATCCCTGACACAGGCAAGAAACAGGAAAATTGTTGTCAGCCTCTGCTGACCATCCAGAAGTTCAAACTCTTCATAGGTAACATTATTTTCCGTTTTCTGATTGTTTTTCAGAACCATAGATCCAAGAAAATACTGCGCATCACTGTTTGCATGATAAGCATCCAACGTGTCCTGGATTAATTCCTTTACCTGATCCGTATCCCACACATAGGGGCGTTGATATTCAGGCACACAATACCAGAGGTCAAAAAGTTCCTTAATAATGTGCTTTTCACAGGTGATCTCATTTGCCATAACGGTTATCTCCTAAAAAAATCGTATTATATGCTGTTTGTTATTGTCAACATCTATTCCTGCTCAGTTTTTATAGAACTAAGCAAATCTTTAAGCGCATTCATTTCATCCTCCGTCAGCGTGATGCCCTTACCCATTTTCTCATGTCCCGGCGCCCAATCCCTGAGATCATATTTTGGTTCTTTGCCGTTCCAGCTGACAAGATTCAGTTCTTTCTTCCAGCCCTTGGCACTCTCGGAAAGGACACCGATTTCCTTTACAATTTCAAATTTGATGTCTGCCATTTTCTTCAATCCTCTTTT
>CAYRZL010000187.1:0-2356 GCA_964428795.1 uncultured Lachnospiraceae bacterium
CAAAATTGCTTACTGGGCTTGACATTTTACTGTGAAGATATATAATAAATTTGGCCATAAATTGTTCATATATGGGACGATCGCCGAACCCAACCGGCGCGGTTTTTTCCGCTACCGCAATGTTTTGCCTGTTTTTCGGTCGCCAAAAAGGGTTAACCCTTTTTCATTCTCATTCCATGAGAATGACGGTCTCTTGAAAGCGCGCTTTCCGGCAGCCGGGCAGCCGTGGGCTACAACCTGCTCCATGGCGCCTTTGCCGTGGGTGCGGCGCTGTCTCCTGTGGCGCTGGTGGCATGCACGGTGAACAATCTGAAGGGCTGGCGGGTGATGAGCGCGGGCATCGCGGTGCTGGTCGTCTACCTCCGCATGGGCCTGCCTGCGGAGAATATCCCTGAATTGCTTGCAGCATGTGATGCAGCTTTTCTGTCGTTCCAAGATGCTGAATTATGGACGATGATCATCCCGGCAAAACTACAGAGTTATATGGCGTGCGGAATGCCTGTGATTGTGTCAGCTGCATGTGAGACAGAAAGGATTATTGACGAAGCGTAATGCGGCGTGTGCAGCGCAATCGTTGAAGCAGATGAACTAAGCAGTGCTATGAAGAAAATAATGACGGCTGGCCTTAGTGAGATGGGAAGAAGAAGCAGGGAATACTTTGAGAAGCATTTTGATAAGCAGATGCTGATGGATCAGATGGATGTATATTCACATAAAGGATTGAATATTGCATGAAAGTCTTAATGATAAATGTGGTCTGTGGAATCCGCAGCACAGGCCGTATCTGTACGGATCTTGCCACGGCACTTGAAGCACAGGGGCATGAAGTAAAAATTGCATATGGCAGAGAAGAAGTTCCGGAGCAGTTCCGAAAGTACGCAGTTCGCATTGGATCAGATCTGGACGTTAAGCTTCATGGCTTGAAAGCCAGATTGTTTGATGGATGCGGCTTTGGAAGCAGGAGAGCAACGGAACGATTCATAAAGTGGGTGAAAGAATATGACCCGGATGTGATTCATCTCCACAATATACATGGGTACTACATAAACGTAGAGGTGCTTTTCAAATATCTGAAAACCTGTGGGAAGAAGATCATCTGGACGCTGCATGACTGCTGGGCTTTTACGGGGCATTGCGCATATTTTGATTATGCTGGGTGTGATAAATGGAGAACAGGATGTGACAATTGTCCGTGCAAGGGTGATTATCCTGCATGTCAGGGGATTTCCAGAGCAAAGCGAAATTATAATCAAAAAAGAAGCTTGTTTACCGGGATTCCTAATATGATGATTATCACGCCGTCCTATTGGCTGGCAGGGCTTGTTAAGGATTCCTACTTAAAAGATTATCCTGTCAGAACGATCCACAATGGTGTTGATACGTCTGAGTTCAAGCACACAGGAAGCGATATTAAGCATCGGTTTGGCATAGAGAATAAGAAGGTTGTCCTCGGTGTGGCCGCCATATGGGACAAGCGCAAAGGGCTTGAATATATGGTACAGCTTTCAGGGCTTCTTGGGGATGAGTATAGGGTAGTAGTCATTGGAGTTACGGAGGAGCAGAAAGAAAAACTTCCGGAGTCTATGATCGGTATTCTCCGCACTAATAGTGTGAAGGAACTGGTAGAGTGGTATTCTGCAGCGGATGTGTATGTTAATCCGACGTTAGAGGATAATTACCCGACGACGAACATAGAGGCGGTGGCCTGCGGCACGCCAGTGATAACATTCAACACAGGGGGCAGCGTAGAGTCCGTACCAACATGTAATGTTGTAGAAAAGGGCGACATTGGCAAAGTTGCCAAGATAATAAAAGTAAAGAAATACCAGCTTGGCGCGGCTGTGACCGATAAGGATGCGCAGCTGAAAGAATATCTGGAATTATATATATGAGGATTTATTTGCGATGAAGATATTGTTTATGACAAACGTTCCGGCACCATACCGCGTTGATTTTTTCAATGAATTAGGAAAGTCATGCGATCTAACTGTTACCTTTGAAAAAAAATCATCCGATGAGCGTGGAAGTGCATGGGATGGATATCAGTTTAATCATTTTACAGGGGTATTTTTGAATGGAAAATCTATCGATACGGATACAGCAGTTTGCCCGGAAATCATCCGATTTGTAAGAGATCGATCCTTTGACCACATCATATGTTCCGACTTTACTTCCCCGACTGGGATGCTTGCAATTGAGTATATGAGGATGCAGCACATTCCGTATTGGTTGGAAAGCGACGGCGGCTTCGCAAAAGATGGAAAAGGCATAAAAGAAAGAATAAAAAAACATTTTATTTCCGGTGCACAGGGGTATTTCAGCACCGCAAAGGAGCATGACAACTACTATATTGCAT
>CAYRZL010000188.1:0-2206 GCA_964428795.1 uncultured Lachnospiraceae bacterium
GTGAACATGGCAGGGATGACAGCAAAGCACACAAAGAAAGGAACGACGTTTAGTTATAGGGGAGATTTGCAGGAGTGCATTGATAAGGCAGAGCGGGAATTAAAGGAAAAAGAAAATTCAACGCAATGGTTATTTTTGAAATGGCAGCATGATAATGCAAAGAAAGCATTGGATTCATATAATCGACGGGTACAGGATTTAAAAGATTTCATCCGTGTGGGAAAAGAAGAACTTGAAAACAAAAGGCAGATGGAGAAAAGGAGGCAGCAGGACATGTCAATAACTCATGACTAAAGTCACGAGCTCGTATTATGGGTTATTGAGCAGATGCATGATACGGCAGGTGCATTTAGCACCTGACCACTACGGGATTTGCCAAGTCCCGTACACTGGGATGTGACCGTACCGAGCCTATGGCATCACAACAGGCATTATGCCTGATTTATCATGAGGAGACAGCTATGTTCCGGGTGGATCCCCGTTCATGCTGACAAAGCGGTGCGGAAAGATCCGCCGGATGCTGTTTCCGTGCTTATAAGGAAGTTTTACCGATTCATCCCATGACTAAAGTCACGGGCATTCTCGGTAAATTTGTAAATACATTAAGAGAAATACATCTTAATGTGATAGACGTATGAGTTTATATGAAGAGACAAAGGAGGATGTGGTATGAATGATAAATATGAGGATTTGATTTCACAAGGTGTGGGCTTGATGATTACACAAGGTGTGGGCTTGATGGTTGCAATATTGCTTGATGGTTGCAATATGGGTTTTCTTGTTTCGATACTGGTTCTATTCGGCATCGTCATATGTGGGGTTGTTCTGGTAGAAGTGGCATTCTTTATTTTCCCGGCAATTCGAAAGAAAGTTCGGCACGCCCCAGACAGGACGCACCCGACAAAAAAACAAAAAAAGAGGATAAAATAATGAGCAAAAACAAAAAAAGTAAGAAGTATCAGTGGAAACGAACAAACACTTAAAAGAAAGGAAGAAAAAATGGAAGAAAAAAACAGAAAACTTAGTAGAAAACTCAGTGAATGGAATTATTTACTTCGATTCGCGCGTGGCGCGGATTTAGAAGAAAATATCTGCAGGGAACAGCTGCAGGCGTTGTGGACGGCATACTGCTTACACTATAATCTTGACGTTGATACACGGGATTACGATATCGCACTTTCAGAGTTATGGGATCTGGCGGAAGAAGGCTGGAAGGATTTTGAGGAATTTGACCTCTTCATGGGGAACTTATTAACGTAATAAGGGAAGGAGACGTCAATAACTCATGACTAAAGTCACGAGCTTGTATTATGGGTTATTGAGCAGAGGCATGATACGGCAGGTGCACTTAGCGCCTTACCACTACGGGATTTGCCAAGTTCCGTACACTGGGATGTAGCCGTACCGAGCCTATGGCATCACAACAGGCATTATGCCTGATTTATCATGAGGAGACAGCTATGTATTACGTTTATGTACTTGCTCCGGACAGATCCCCGAACGTGCTGACAAAGCGGTGCGGAAAGATCTGCCGGATGCTGTTTCCGTGCTTATAAGAGAGCTATACCGATTTATCCCATGATTAAAGTCACGGGCATTCTCGATAAATTTGTAATGGAAGGAGACGGAAAAAAATGGCAAAACTTTGGGCAAGAGCCGGCGTCAGTTTTGAAATTGATGACAAGGACTTAGAAAAAGTAAGGGAATTGATCGCCAACGGCGATCTTGATACCGCAAGGGAAATTCTCGGCGACGCGATGCTTGGGACATACAAGTTTGCTGGGGAAAACTACATCCCCGACAGCGATTTCTGCATTGCCGGCGTGGAAGAACTTCGGGATTTTGATTTTTAGCAGACTATGAGTGAACTAAGAAAGCGAGGAAAAAAATGAAGGAAATTAATTTCAGGGCGAAATCATTATTATCAGATGAAAAATGGAGATGTCTGACAATTGCACCATATGCCGAAAACACGATAAGGATTGTTTCGATATATGACGAAGATGAGATCGTGGATATGAACACCTTGTGCCAGTACACAGGTCTGGTTGACAAAAACGGTGTTAAAATCTATGAGAACGATATTTGTGTGGTCGAATCCAGAAAAGTCGATGAGGAAGATGGCTATTTTGTCGTTGAATGGGATGATAAAGAAGCGCGGTTTATTCTTGCCGGAGACGGATTAGTGTTTGATTTTGGCATGGTT
>CAYRZL010000189.1:0-2146 GCA_964428795.1 uncultured Lachnospiraceae bacterium
CATGGTTTGGGGCGGGCCTTTTGGATATGAGGCGGAGTGCGGTTTAGCCTAAAGATTTCAGGTTGTGCCGATATGTATCCATTTTGCTTTCTTCTGTTGTGTCAATGACGTACTGCAATTCACGGAGCAGGGCATTTCGTTCTTTCGGTAAATATCCTGCAACCGGATGGTAATTTGATTTTGAGTTTGCAAATAAATGGGTGCGTATCTGCAAATTCTGGATGAATATCTGCAATTCCTGAATCCGTTCTTTTTCTCCTGCCGAGAGAAATGTTCCTTGTTTTGCCATGTCAAAAAGTTTTGTATCTGGAAAGAGCGTCAGGGAATCCACAGAAATAAAATAGGGGTTAAGCTGGTTGAATAATGCTGCACTGTTGACAGCATTTCGGCGGCCAGAACCTTTTCCGGCCAATCCTGTCATATATACGAAATAATACTCTATTCCAGCCTCCTCCAATTTTCGGCATTGTGCCAGGATATCCTGTGATGTATACCCTTTATTTGCCAGTTTAAGTGTATCATCATCACCGCTTTCTGTTCCTATACTAAGCCCGTTTACACCCATAGCACGCAGTTTTCGCAATTGCCATACTTCTTTACTTTTGATGTCTCTTATGCTGGCAAACATGGCAATGGTCTGGCACTTGATCAGATAGTCTCTCACGGTCAGAACATATGGCTTTAACCGTTCATAGCTCAGGGCAAAGGGATTGGCCCCTGTCAAAAAAATTCTCCGTGCATTTGGCTGATATCGTTTGATTTCAGCCAAATCTGCTTCAAATTCTGAAAGCGGCGACAAATAAAATGGTTCATCTTTATACAGATTGCAAAAGCGGCATTTCCCATATGTGCAGCCGGACGTTAATTGAATGATGCAGGAATCCGCTTCATAATTTGGTCTCCATGTTCTTCCGGTAAAATGCAAAGGAATCCTCCTGTCATAAATGCCTGAGATTTTTACGGTAATGTCGCAGTTCCGCTTCGCTGACATTGGTCATAATTTCATTCAGGACGTTCAAAAGTTTCTGTCTGTCTTGAGGCAAAGCACCTGTGAGTTGAAAAGCGTTGGAAGCGCCCCAGGCACCGAATGTGACGGGAATCGTTAAGTGTTCAATCAGCGTCCTGACTTCTTTGTATTTTTCCAGTTCGCTCTCTTCCTGCCAGTTTCCCCGCTGTATCTCCTGATATAATTCAGATTCCGGATAGATTGTCAGCATATTTGCGCCGATCATGGTGGGGGAGAGCTGATTGCAGATTTCAGCGGTGAGCGTTGCCCCCAGTTCTCCCCGTCCGGCGCCGGAGATGCCAGTCAGGTAGAAAAAGCTGTAATGAATACCCGCATGGTCCAGCCGTTTACATTGGGTGATAATGTCAGAAGACAGATAGCCTTTGTGCATAAACTGTAAGGCTTCATCGTCCCCTGTTTCCATGCCGATGGTCAGTCCGTCATAACCGGCTTTCTGTAACGCCGATAACTCTTCGTCTGTTTTCAACGTAACGTCGGTGATGCGTGCAAAGCTGCCGATGGTTTTGCAGGTCGGAATATATTGATGAATCAGGCTGGAAATTTCCAAAAGCCGCTGCGATTGCAGCACAAAAGGATTGGCTCCGGTGAGAAATACCCGCTGATAGGTCAAGCCCTTCCAGCGTTTGATAGCTCCGGCCATTTCGCTCAGGTCGGCTTCGATATCCTCCATGGGGGACATCCGAAACGGAAAAGGCAAATCATGATAAAGGGTACAGAATTTGCATTTATGATGGGTACAGCCCGCTGTCACTTCCAGCAGCAGCGAAGACGCCTCATAGGGTGGTCTCCAAATGGTTCCTGTGTAATGCATCAGTATCGCTCCTTTTTGTCTGTTTGGTTCCTCACCAAAATATCTCAATGGATTTTCAAATGCAAGTACTGTCTTTTTTTAGTAATAGTACACTTTTTTGTACTAAGAACCATTTAAAACAGTATCTTGCTTTTCTTGCGGCTTTGGACTATACTTTTCAAAAAAGGGGAGATTTCTGTGGCAGAAAATAAATTTCGTGATAAAGATGTAATCGCCCGCTGCGTTCCCATGAGCAAACTGCAAGCTGTCATTGGGGGCAAATGGAAAATTTTAATTCTCTGGTATGTGGCTTTTTATAAAGTCCAGCG
>CAYRZL010000190.1:0-2107 GCA_964428795.1 uncultured Lachnospiraceae bacterium
TACTTTTGCCCTGAGCGTTTGTATAGGATTTAGTAATATAAAAGGATTCGGAATTGCGGCCTACATGGTATTTTTTTATTATTCAACTGTCAAACTCCCGCGTGGGCATGACCCTGGACCGAAATGAAGGGCTTATTCTTTCTGAGTTCGGACGAAATTAATCTCGGAATAATGCTTGCGTAAAATACGGAATATCATTTATAATAGAACAGTCTCTTGGGGGCTGTTCTTTTTATGCCCCGGTTCAATATGTTTTCATATTTTTTCAAAAAAGCATTGACTTTTCAATCCCCATGTACTAATATTATAACAGAAAAAACGAACATAAGTTCGCAAAAGGAGAAAGATATGGCGAAAGAAGATAAAAAAGAAGATAAATTAAAGGCATTGGATGCGGCGATCGCCCAGATAGAAAAGAGTTACGGAAAAGGCGCTGTCATGAAGCTTGGTGACAGCAGTGCAAATATGAATGTGGAGACGGTTCCCACAGGCTCTCTCAGTCTGGATATTGCCCTAGGGCTCGGCGGTGTGCCCAGAGGACGTATTGTGGAGATCTACGGACCGGAGTCCAGCGGTAAGACCACAGTAGCGCTTCACATGGTGGCAGAGGTACAGAAAAGAGGAGGTATCGCCGGATTTATCGATGCAGAGCACGCACTGGATCCTGCTTATGCAAAGAATATCGGTGTTGATATTGACAATCTTTACATATCACAGCCGGATAACGGAGAGCAGGCGTTGGAGATCACAGAGACAATGGTGCGCTCCGGTGCGGTGGATATCGTGATCGTGGATTCCGTAGCGGCACTGGTTCCAAAGGCGGAGATTGACGGAGATATGGGAGATGCTCATGTTGGACTCCAGGCGCGCCTCATGTCTCAGGCATTGCGCAAGCTGACCGCAGTGATCAGCAAATCAAACTGTATCGTTATTTTTATCAATCAGCTTCGTGAAAAGGTTGGTATTATGTTCGGAAATCCGGAGACGACCACGGGAGGACGCGCGTTGAAATTCTATTCCTCCATCCGTTTGGATGTGCGCAGGGTAGAGTCGTTGAAACAGGCAGGAGAAGTGATTGGAAACCATACGAGAGTAAAAGTGGTAAAGAACAAGATCGCACCTCCGTTTAAGACAGCAGAGTTTGATATTATGTTTGGCCAGGGCATTTCCCAGGAGGCGGATATTTTAGATCTGGCTGCAGATATAGGTGTTATCAATAAATCCGGTGCATGGTATGCGTATAATGGCGAGAAGATCGGACAGGGACGTGAAAATGCAAAAAATTATCTTCGCGAGCATCCGGAAATGTGCGCAGAGGTGGAGAATCTTGTGCGTGCTCATTATCAGCTGAACGGTGCAAAGGCACCGGAGGATGCAGAGGATGATATTGAGTTCCTGGATGAAAAGTAGTGGAATAGTTATGTCAAAAATAAACATTAAAGGCAGGCAGAAGGCTTGGAAATTATAGAGATTATCGAGCTGGGCAGCGGCAGGCGAAGGATCGTTCTGGAGGATGGCAACGATTTTGTACTGTATAAAGGAGAAATCCAAAGACTGAAGTTGGAAGCCGGAGTATATTTGACGGATCAGCAATTACAGGAGATTCGGGATGAAATTCTGGTGAAACGTGCGAAATGGCGGGCTATGCATTTGCTGGAAAAGCGGGATTATACACAGGCAGATCTTTGTCGGAAGCTGAGAGAAAACGGATATGCAGAAGATGTGATCCGGGAGGCAATCACATATGTAAAGTCTTATCACTATGTGGATGATGCCAGATATGCTTCCGTATATATAAGGGCAAAGCAAAACAGTAAGAGCAGGAATCAGATGCGCATGGAGCTTCTGCAAAAAGGAGTGGATGACGAGTTGATCCGGCAGGCATTGGAGGATGAATGCGGGGATTCCGAACTGGAATTGATAGAGCGGCTTCTGGAGAAAAAGCATTATGATCCGGATATGGCGGATCTGAAGGAAAAGCAGAAGGTATATCAGTTTCTGGCGAGAAAAGGATTTTCCGGAAGTGACATTCGCAGAGCGATGAGACTGTAGACAGCTTTAAAGAATAAAAACTTTTCGCAATAAAATAACAGGATTTTATGCAGGA
>CAYRZL010000191.1:0-2101 GCA_964428795.1 uncultured Lachnospiraceae bacterium
TTGTGAAAGACTAAATTCCGGTACAGGGTAGAATTTACTTTTTCATTTAAGAAAATATACAAAAAGCGGTAAAAAGCCTTGATTCATCTCTGAAAGTATGTTATCATACTCAATCGTGATATATTATTAAATTCCTTGCTCCTTACATGAGTTAGGGGGCCAGAGACCAAAAGGAGGTACGATTCGCATGAACAAATATGAATTAGCATTGATTGTGAATGCCAAAATCGAAGATGATGACAGAGCTGCTGTTGTTGAGAGAGCGAAAGAGTATATTACTCGTTTCGGCGGCACTGTGACAGAAGTGGAAGAGTGGGGCAAGAAGAGACTTGCTTACGAGATCCAGAAAATGAGAGAAGGATTCTACTACTTCATTCAGTTCGATGCAGAGGCAGAAGTTCCGGCTGAGCTGGAGCAGAGTGTTCGTATTATGGACAACGTTCTGAGATTTTTGATTGTTCGTAAAGACGAGGCATAAGAGAAAAGAGGTATTGTATGAATAAAGTCATACTTATGGGACGTTTGACCCGGGATCCGGATATCCGTTATACCCAGGGAGAACAGGCAACAGCGGTTGCAAGATATACATTGGCTGTAGATCGCAGATTCAGACGTGACGGGGATGCACAGACCGCAGACTTTATCGGTTGTGTGGCTTTCGGACGTCAGGCAGAATTTGCGGAGAGATATCTTCGCAAAGGGATCAAGATTGCGATCACAGGGCGCATCCAGACCGGCAGCTATACCAATAAGGACGGTCAGCGCGTGTATACCACAGACGTTGTTGTGGAAGAGCAGGAGTTTGCTGAGAGTAAAGCAGCAGCCAGCGAGAACGCCGGCGGATTTACACCTGCAGACAGACCATCCCCAAGCGCTGCAGTGGGCGATGGCTTCATGAATATTCCGGATGGAATTGATGAAGAATTACCATTTAACTAAACAGGAGGTAGACACATCATGGCTTATAATAGAGATGAAAAAGGCGCTCCAATGAAAAGAAGAGGCGGCCGCAGAAGAAAAAAAGTTTGTGTTTTCTGTGGAAAAGACAATGTAATTGATTACAAAGATACAAACAAACTGAAAAGATATATCTCTGAGAGAGGAAAAATCCTTCCGAGAAGAATCACAGGAAACTGTGCAAAACATCAGAGAGCTCTTACGGTTGCCATCAAGAGAGCGCGTCACGTTGCATTGATGCCATATACTGTAGAATAATATACAGAAGTAAGTGAAAAATGATCCCCTGCGGTTGGCGCTGCAGGGGATTTTTGGTTACCATGTATCCGAAGGAAAGCTCCGGTGGAGGTTTCCTTTGGTTGCCAAGCAATTTGCAGGTGTTATAAGATCAGGTGGAAAAGGGGAATACTATTATGAAACGATCTGAGATTAATAAGGCATTAAAAGAGATGGAGACAATGGCTGCGGAGTATCGCTTTGCCCTTCCGCCATTTTGTCATTTTACCCCGCAGGAGTGGCTGGCAAAAGGCCCGGAATATGATGAAGTGCGGGACAATATGTTAGGATGGGATATTACCGATTATGGACTGGGGAAATTTGAAGAAGTGGGCTTTTCTCTGATTACACTGCGCAATGGCAACGTGAAAATGGATCAATACACCAAAACCTATGCGGAAAAGCTGCTGATGGTGAAAGAGGGGCAGATGGCTCCCATGCATTTTCACTGGAATAAGATGGAGGATATCATCAACCGGGGTGGCGGCACCGTGTTGATCCGTGTATACAATTCCACGGAAAACGGTGAGTTTGCAGATACGGATGTGACAGTTCACTGTGACGGACATGAATTTACCGTTCCGGCGGGTACGCAGGTGGCATTGAAACCGGGGGAAAGTATTACGATCTACCCGTATATGTATCACGATTTCAATGTGCAGCCGGGAACCGGGGCAGTATTGTTAGGAGAAGTATCCATGTGCAATGATGATGAGAATGATAATCGTTTTTATGAGCCCATCGGACGTTTCCCTGAAATTGAGGAGGACGAGGAACCATACCGGTTATTGTGTACGGAATATCCGAGGGCATAAAGAAAAATTTATGTATCGCGCGTAAGCGACCAAAATACGGTCGCTAAGTGCTC
>CAYRZL010000192.1:0-2073 GCA_964428795.1 uncultured Lachnospiraceae bacterium
TACGAAGCTCATCCAAAGTTTTATTTATTCACAGAGAATCATATTTATCGAATAGAACTGGTTGCCGGTTATGTAACGACAATACAATCTGACGCCTATACGATCAATTTTGAAACAGAGGATCTGCTTCAGTCCTATGTGAATAGAGCTATCAAAAATTCCACATTCAAATCAAACGTGGATTACACGGGAGGGAATAGGATCGTCACTCTATCGACATGTTCCTACGAGTTCAACAATGCGAGATATGTTGTTATCGGATTTTTATACGAAATATAGAGTGCAACATAGCTGTGCGCATATCTTGGCAGTAGGCGTGTATTCCATTTATTGAGTGAAACCCAAAAATATTTTTTCTTCATCTTTCAGTCCATCCATGTCTTCACGCAGCAGGATGCATCTGCCTGTATCTTTTACAATAATCAATCTGTTAATGTATCCGCATAAATTGAATTACCATCCTATTTTGTGTAGCTATGCTGTTTGATGTTGACATAGTGCCCTGCCTTCTACTGGGGCGCTTGTATGTCTTGATATGAGACTGATGGCATTTGCTATCATTTCGTATGGCGTGAAGTATCCACCCCCAAAAAAATCTCGCCAAGAGCCAGAAGAAGCTGGTCAGACTTCAGCGGTAACTCTCCCGAAAAACAAAGGGAAGCAAACGTGTGAGAAAGCGCGGGTACAGGCGGTGAGGCTCAGCATATCTCCAATCAGCGGAAAGATATGTTACACAAGCTATCCACGCAGTTAGTGAGGGAGAATGATATTCTCTGCATCGAGGATATAATGTCCAAGAATATGGTGAAGAATCACAAGTTGGCAAGGTCTATCTCCGATGCAAGCTGGGATGAGTCCGGCGGCAACTGGAGAACAAGGCGGTGTGGTATGGAAAACAGATTGTCGCTGTAGACAGTTTCTTCCCTTCCAACCAGCTTTGCTCATCATGCGGAGTGCGATGGCACGGGACAAACGACCTTGCTGCTTGGGAATGGACTTGCCCGGAGTGCGGTGCTGTCCACAACAGAGACCACAACGCTACAAAATATCTTGCACGAAGGGCTACGTCTGCTGGCGTAGATGAAACAAACGGCAGGGTGGGATCCGCTCGGCGAAACCATGTAAGACCTCTCATGATAAAGACTGCGGTCGTTGAACCGAGAATCTTCTGCCTTTTGACATGGGGGTCAATTGGATTATCATAACCAGAAGGTGAGGATCTCTTTATTCGGCTGAATATTTTTATATCTTCGTAAAGAAGGAAGAGATGGAATCGAGCAGTCGAAGAAGTTGACAGGAGCCCCATAAATGTAATAAGAAAAGAAATTTTTTCGTTTTTTCATCAAAATCCTCTGTCAGACAGCAAAAAAAAACAAGATAATAAGAATACCTCAACAATTAGCCGGAAGGCAGCAGGGAAACTATTACAGACGGAGGAAAAACGGAAATGGCAACGACATGGAAAAATGAGGCGGAAAATTATATGGAATATCTTCGGCGGGAAGAACGGTGTGCGAGCACCATTGCTCAATACTACAGGGACATCCTGTGTTTTTTGACCTGGGCAGAAGGAGAGGAACTCACGAAAAACACCGTCATCCAGTATAAGGAGAAGCTGCAGGCGGAATATAAGGCGACCAGCGTCAATGCAAAGCTGGCGGCGCTGAACGGGTTCTTTGTCTTCCTGGATCGGAATGACCTGAAGGTAAAACAGCTTAAGATTCAGCGTTCGGCATACTGCTCCAAAGACCGAGAACTGACAAAGGCGGAATATCTGCGATTGGTGGAGGCGGCAAAGCGGAAGGAAAACGAAAAGCTGTCCCTACTCATCCAGACGATCTGCAGCACGGGCATCCGGGTATCGGAGCTGCGGTTTATCACCGCAGAATCCGTAAGATGTGGAGAAGCAGCCATTCAATTGAAGGGGAAGAACCGCATGATATTACTGCCGGACATTTTGTGTCGGCAACTGAAAAAGTACATGGCGCGCCAGCGGATTACAACCGGCCCGGTGTTTGTCACACGAACCGGAAAGCCGCTGGACCGCTCCAACATCTGCAAGCAGATGAAAGC
>CAYRZL010000193.1:0-2041 GCA_964428795.1 uncultured Lachnospiraceae bacterium
ATATCTACTAATTGTGAAACTAATTCTATTTCATTATCGTTTAATCCAGTAACATTATGAGCGTCATTTTGGAAATATTAAAACATTGCAGACCGGGGATCTGGTGAGCTTTACGGACATGGATGGCAGAATCGTTCATTATACAGTTGCTGAAATGGATGTGCTGAATCCTACAGCGGTGGAAGAGATGACATCCGGGGATTTTGATCTGACGCTGTTTACCTGCACGGTTATTACCGGTTTTGTGGCGGGATAAAATTTAAAAGAGCATGTATGCCAGTCAGAAAGAGGGGAATAATAAATGCAAATATAGTGTCAGGAGATTTCACAGATGGTAAATATACAGAAAGCCGCAATCATAGGGTGCGGATTTGTCGGGGCATCAACAGCATTTCGGCTCATGCAGATGGGACTTTTTTCAGAACTTGTTTTAATCGATGCAGACCAGAAGAAAGCGGAGGGTGAGGCTATGGATCTGAGCCATGGACGTCCCTTTGCCCATACAATGAAAATTTATGCAGGGACCTATGAGGATATAGGTGATTGCTCGATTATCATTGTGACAGCCGGAAGCAGTCAGGGACCGGGAGAAAGCCGGACAGCATTGGTGGACCACAATATTCAGATTTACGAATCGATTATTCCACAGATTGTCAGCCAGACATTTGAAGGGATTCTGGTGATAGTCTCGAATCCGGTAGATATTCTGACTTATGTAACCCTGAAAATATCCGGTTATAACAAAAACAGGGTGATCGGGAGCGGAACAGTGCTGGATTCGGCTCGTTTTCGCTATCTGCTCAGCGAACATTTGGACGTGGACAGCCGCAGTGTTCATGGGATGATCATCGGAGAACATGGAGACAGTGAGCTGGCAGTGTGGAGCAGCGTAAATGTGTCGGGAATTGATATCAATGATTTTTGCGAAATGAGAGGCTATCATCAGCATCAGGAAGCTATGGAACGAATTTACAGGCAAGTAAGAGACAGTGCATATGAGATCATAGAGCGCAAAGGTGCTACTTACTATGGGGTAGCAATGGCAGTTGGCAGAATTTGTGAGAGTATTATAAGAGATGAACATGCGGTGCTTCCGGTTTCCAGTCTGTTGATGGGAGAATATGGATTTTCGGACTTATGTATCAGCGTCCCGACGATTGTGGGGAGCACCGGTGCAGAAAAAGTGCTGGAGATTCCGCTTAGCGGGAAGGAACGGGAGATGCTGGAGTATTCGGCGATGGGAATAAAAGTATTGGTGGATAGGTATTGAAGTAATACCTATCCACGTTTTTTCTAATCCGGTTTTGTATTTTGTTCAGCGAGTTTTTGCTTCAGGCGCTCCAGTTCAGAGCTAAGCTGTTGGATTTCGGAGCTAAGCTGCTGGTTTTTGGTATAAAGCTGCTGATTTTCGGAACTTTCCTTAAAAATTTCTTAGCTCTTTTGGTTCCCGGGCAATACAGCGAATCGCCTTGAATATAATGGAGTGTATTGGATGATGCTTATAAGAAAAAGCTGGGACTCATCCATTACGAGATAACAAAAATGTATCAGAAAAAAGTAAATATTGCAATATCGGAAAGGTGCACAAATGTTGATTGCCGGAGATCATATTTTTGGTTAAAAACAGAATGTTTGTATGTGAATGGTATACCATAGTAAAACAAAATGGAATACGATTATTCGCAGAATGCAATTTTCAAAAATGTTTTGGAATAACTGGAAAGTATGTGCTGATATATAATAAGATCAACAGAAAAATAATGACCGGAAAAAGCTATTTATACGAATACAGGAGGGAAATACGATGGCAAGAAAATGGGGATTATTTTGTGCAGGAAGTTTGTTTTATGGAGCATTGGTTTTGAATAAGTCCGTGTTGAAACTGGATTCTTTACTTTCTATAAAATAATGATAATTGGAATTACTTTTTTTCTCGTTTTTCAAATTAAGGAAGGCAGATGATGTAAAAAATCATCTGCCTTCTGCATTGTGCGCCCAGCGGCGCACGTTTCCCAAGGGTGAAAGTCCCAAATCCGCCCTG
>CAYRZL010000194.1:0-1959 GCA_964428795.1 uncultured Lachnospiraceae bacterium
TTCTTCTCCTCCGCCACCGGAATCACTCTGACCTTCGGTCTGGCTTTTATCCGATTCTGTTGCAACGCTCACCGCTGTATCTTTTACAATGATTTTGCGGTTAATCTGATATGTCGGATGATCCGTGGTCTGTGGCTCGACGTAGTAAACAGCTTTGTAAGTATCCTCATGGTCATTGGCAAAGGATTCATTCTGATCATTCTTCGCCTCTTCAAAGGTCACTTTCACTTTCTTACTGTCCGGAATTTCGATGTTGGTAAAATCTTTCTCAATACTAAAGGAAGAACCAACTTCGATTTCCAGATCTTTTGCGGTGACCACCTCATCTGCATCCAGAAACTCTTTCACCGTCTCATAAGACGGAGGTTTCTCTGCTCCACCTTCCGCCGCAAAAGCCGGTATGGGCTGGATTGCCGATGTTGCAATCGTAACAAATGCAAGCAGTCCGGATAATAATCGTTTTGTTTTGAATTTCATTGTCATTCCTCGCTTTCTTTCATATTTGTTGTTTTTTGATTTCCTGTTCGATACAGATACCGTCTTCTAGGTCTTCATTTTGCAATCCTCCTTTCCTATTTTTGTGCTCTCCAGAAACGGGACATTCTTTTTCTGATAACAGCACATTTACACAGAGGAAGCTGCACGAAGCGAACCTCCCCTGCGTCGTATCTGCTGTCATCCGTCCGAGTTCTCGGACAAAACAACAAATTATTAAGGTTTGAGCGTTTATATAAATTCGCAAAAGGCCCGTTCCTGGGCGGTGTCTTCACTCTGTAATCCAATCCCGTATTTCCAGACGGCATGAAGGCGCTGAATGCGTAACTCGACTTCCGTTCCTGTATCATCCTCTTGCTAAAGCAATATTCAGTTTTCAAGGTGCAACGTAGAGGAAAGAAAAACGAAATGTTTAAAACGGATTTGTTTTACCGAACCCCTACACCTTTACAGCCGGGGAACGGTAAAATGTTGTTTGGAAATCATAGAAATTTTAAAAAAATCGAATTTTTTTGAAAGAGATCTGGCTTTATTGAAAACCAGACCTCTAAAAGAACTTATAAAATGAATATCAATACATTGGATAATTTTCCCGAAGGACACGAAATGCGGTACGAAGGATTGTTGCAACTGTCACTCTCTGAATACCAAGTATCTCTGCAATGTCCGCCTGTCTCTTCTGCTCCAGACAATACATCCGGACAACTTCTTTCTGTTTTTCAGTTAATATGGAGAAAATAAACTCCACTGTTTCTTTGGAAATATAGGACTCCAGAACATCTTCTCGCCCCGGTACTTCATACCCAAACTCTTCCTCCAGATGATCTGCCGATGTATTCCAATTGGCTTCTTTCATATCCTGATTGTGTTCCAGTCTCCGTTCCCCTTCCATCATCAACATGAACTGATAAGGAATATCTACGAAATCTTTTGCATCGCCAATTCCGTATGTTTCCCTACATTTATGAAGCCGAAATATGGTAGAATATCCACCATTGGTGTAAAGCACCAGACCATTCATATAAACAATCGCCCTGCACCCTTCTCCGAGATATGTTTCTGGGCTGTCATCGGTGTCTGCCATAACAGGAATATTTGCTTCCTTTAATGCCTTTACGGAAGGTAATTTCACCATGCCTACTTTTGGAACTCTTTGCTTCAATTCTTTGATTGTCATATTGACCACCTTTCTGCCTTTCGGCTCCGGGCGGTCAGCATCAAGAATAGAAAAAAACACCAAAAGACAACTTCCAACCACCCGGTTTTTTTTATTACCGAGTGGCATGAAGCCTCTCTTGGTGCTTTATACTGGAACTGTCAGCAGGTTATCCTGCTACAGCCTGTCCTATAAAGTGAAACAGTTATTTTTTCTGTGAAGCTTTCTCTGAATCTGCTTGAGATTCTCTGTGCTTTTCTTCACGAAACACTGAAAAATCTCCCATCGCATCATAGGGTAAAGCCATC
>CAYRZL010000195.1:0-1917 GCA_964428795.1 uncultured Lachnospiraceae bacterium
TGGTAGAAATATCTGTTCCTTCCACTACAACTTTTCCTTCTGTCGGCTGATCCACACTTCCAAGAATATGCAAAAGCGTAGATTTTCCTGAACCAGATGCGCCTACAATAGCAACAAACTCTCCTTTCTCCACAGACAAATCAATCCTGTCTAAAGCCGTAACCTGATTATTGCCCGAACCATATACTTTTCGGACCCCTTCGCATTTTAATATTTCCATGACGTCCTCTCCTTCTTGTTATAGGCTGGCATTCACTGCCACTCAAAAAAAATGCTTTGCATTTTCCTCGTTGACTTGCACAGCATACTTCTGTATGCAGAGCATCCTCCTTACAAGTCATATTATAACAAAGGAAAGTGACATCTCAGTGACTGTACACCCTTATTTCAAAACAAGCTCCGCCTTCTGGCAGATTCCGGGCAGTGATATTGCCGTTTTGCAGCTCAAAAATAGAATGCGCCAGGGACAATCCGATCCCTATTCCATTTCCGGCAGCACCTTTCCCCCGATAAAACCGCTCAAAAAGGTGTGGTATATCTTCTGCCTGAAAACCCTCTCCATCATCCCATATCAAGATCTCCGCATAAAGCGGATTGCTGGAATAATCACAATGTATCGTTCCTCCATGCTTAGAATGCTCCATGCAATTTTTCATCAGATTCATAAGGGCTTCCATTATCCACTCCATGTCTCCATAGATTTCAATGCACCCATGATCTGGAATATCCACAGAAACATTCTCTTTCAACAGTAGATCATTCAGGTTCTCCGCTGCAAGGTTCAAAGCAGTATAGATGTCCACCTGTGAAAATTCCATATGTAAAGTCCCAGCGTCAATCTTAGAAAGCGTCAACAATGATTCTTCTAATCTGTTCAACCGATCCAACTGTCTCTCGATCTGTTCTCCATAAATATTCGGTGTTGTATTCTTCATAAGCTGCAAAGAAAGAAAGGCGGAAGTAATCGGTGTCTTTAATTGATGGGCTATATTTGCCAGATTATCTGCAAAATTCACTTTTGCCTGCACCGCTGCCTCCCTTGTCTGATACAGAGATGTAACTGTCTTATATATTTCATCCTGGAGATGGGAAAATTCATCTTCTTTCACCTGTATGACTGTTCCGGCAGCACCAACATTGACCTGCTCCAAATAACTCGTCAGTTCCTCTATTCTCATTCGATTACGTTTATTCATACGCCATACAGTAAGCAGAAATCCACAGATCACCAGAAATATTAAAATTACAGAAGGAATGAAAAAGTTCCACGGAACACCTTCGCAGAATTCATTATTTCGATATCCATACTGCTTCAGGAACTGATTTCCTTTCACTTCCTGCTCTGCCAGCGTATGATATTGTTTCAACGCAGAAAGCACCTGCTCCTCTCCTTCCGGATGGTTTTCTATGATAATCTCACAAAATTGGGACACATGCTCAAAGGCAGTCTGCCGGTATTCATACTGCCAGAAAACTGTTATACCAATGATACTGACAACGCACACCAGCACCGGAATCAAAACCGTTAGTCTTTGTTTCCTTATCTCTGTCATATGCTCTCCTCCAGTCGATACCCAAAACTGCGTATGGTTTTCAGGCAGGTTGGATTGTGTAATTTCTCCCGCAGGCGCTTCATTGTCACGGTCAATGTATTGTCATTCACATAATTTCCGTTACTGTCCCACACCTGTTCCAATAGCTGTCTTCTGGTTACCGTTTTCCCTTTGTTCTTCATCAGCAGAAGGAGCAACTGATATTCCGGCTGACTCAACAGAATTTCTTCCTGTTCCCAAAAAACAGACATTTTATCTGTGTCAAGCGAAAGATGATCGCAGAAAAGCCGGGTTTCCTTTGTTTGCCCACTCCGGCGCAGCAATGCCAGAATACGGGAATACAACACTTCCAACTCAAACGGTT
>CAYRZL010000196.1:0-1910 GCA_964428795.1 uncultured Lachnospiraceae bacterium
CTTTGAACCGGGTGCTCCCGCAAAGCGTGATGACCTTATACTTTCCTGCCATTAGAATTCTCGCCTCTCTTAATGCGTTACTGCAAAGAGATTGATCTTTGGATTACCAGAATAATCAGTCTTTCCTCGGTGTGCATTTCTTAATGCCATACCCTATTACCACTGACATTTTGCTCGCCTGTGGGCCATTGAGATTGGCGTAGTAGGTATATGCCATTTGGGTTTGTTCATCCCATGCATTCCATAAATCAGGACTTAAGACCATGTTTTCAGAATATAACGGGAGCATTGTATTCAGATAGAATTTTAACTTATCTACTGATGACTCCTGAGCTTGTGAAAATAGGCGTTTGTACAGATTTTTTTCTGTATCAAGGCAGCTCATAAGCAACCATGAACATTGTTTTTCGGGAAATATTGTTATGGCCAGCCGATGCATAATCTGTTTGCTGGTATGTCGGATACGGTGCCCGTTCATATCATAGTCAGGGGCAATGTAGGCATAATCTGCAAACGCGATTTGAAAAGGAAGTTTGACAACACATGTGTAAACGCCCTCTATCGTCCCTGCAAGTATTTGGGTATCAAATGCTTTTTTAATTGGTTCAAACTCGGCCTTCTTCATTTGCAACATTCTATATATCCCAACAGACTGCCTATCCAGATATGCTTGAGGATTATACTTAAAACAGTTCTGAAAAATCTGCCAACTCATCATCTGCTTATAGTATTCGAATATGAAAGCTTTATATGCGTAGACAAATTTCATTTCTTCGCTATTGTCGTCAAAATCAGGCACACCTTTTTCTATTGCAGCGAAGGCAATATTATCATGATAGTCGCAAAAACAAGTTTCCGTGGTAGCATCGTTCGCGCTAACCTTGCTAATCTCTACAATAGGAACGGTTTCTCCGTTTTCAAGAGGAATCAGCAAGGGCTGCCTTTTTGCATTAAGCATGTATACATGCCGTTCAGTACCCGCCAGAAGAGAAATGATTTTGTTATTCTGAAGCGCATGCGCCTCTTTAATTCTTCCCTTACATTTCCCTTTATCGGGATGCAGACAACATTTTTTCATTGAAGCCCGCACCCTTTTCATGATCTGAACTTCTGGTGGCTCCTTGGATGTACTTAGTTTCACACTTTTGTGTTTACAGCACTCACTGAATGATATCCCGTTTCCACAAGGGCATGGCTCATTATCATGAATTTTGGATTGGAATAACAAAAATTTAATAGTTTCTGTCCACATAAAATGCTTCCCCTTTGTGATTCCCATTGGCGGCAATCACTCTTTAGATGCAATAAGAACTAATCCAAGCTCCTGTAGTAATCCCTGATGTACTGCGCCATCAGCGTCCGTCTGGTATCCAAGAAGAGTGCATAGTCGAAGATGTCCATATCCATGAACTCTACCGGGATGCAGTTCTCGGCCAGATTGGCTTCGAGGTCATCCATCGTTGTAATGCTGCCATAGAAGGTCCCCTCGCCAGCAACCTGCTTCCTCATGTTAGCCATGTAGTCACAAGGCGCATCGTCCTTGATCTTGATATTGATCTCAGATTGTGTATAGACATAATTTGCAATCTGGTTATAATCCTTCCGGTTATTCACACCATTTTTCTGCAGATACTTCTTCGGGAAGATATGATGGATGTCGCCACGCTGCTCAATCAGCGACTGTACATCGATTTGGCTGGACAAGAAGCCCCGGGCCCCACGCTTTACCTGTGCCATCAGGAAGGTCAGGAAATACGGGCTGCTGGCCACAGAAGTATCCAGTCTCTGAACAAGTACCGTATCCCAGAATGCATCGGATAGTTCACCGGCTTCCGTATTCTTCAAGAACTGCACTGGGTCTTGTTCTGTAAATCTCTTGATATCATAGTCGATGGCTGATTCAGCGGAAC
>CAYRZL010000197.1:0-1907 GCA_964428795.1 uncultured Lachnospiraceae bacterium
GTTTTTAGAAAATCATAGAAATTATACCTGTTATGAGGTATAATGGGCACAATAGAAATTCAAGAAAACATTTTTGTTATGAAGAGAAAGTCGGAAAATATGATTTTGAATCAGATCATTCAACCTCATAAGCTGTCTGATATGTACACGAGATGTGAATGTCAGAATGAAACCGGAACCGGGGTCATTGATTTTTATGTCCCGTCTCCGTTGTTTTTCGTTTTATTAATTGACCTTTCCATGAAGGAATTCAGCTATGAGATTTCAGAGAACGATTTTATGGAAGATTATTTCATGATCAATTATTGCGAAGCAGGCTGCTGTGAAAGCATGGCTGCAGGGTATCAGTCTTTTTTTGTTAAGCCGGGAGACTGCTGCCTTTGTGCAGGCCCAGGCGGCAGTGAAGTTATTCATAATCACTATCAGCTCAATAAATACAAAGGTGTTGAGATTTTTATCCACAGGAATATTTTGCAGGATCCTTTCTTTTCTATGCTGGAAGAGACGGGGATATCTATCGCCGGGTGGATGGTTCCTTTGAAACTCAATCCGGTGTCTTATGCCCATAATACACAGCTTATGCATGTCATAGCGACCATTCAGGACAGAGTGCGGAATGAGGATCTCATATCGGTGAAGATTGCATTGATGGAGCTGCTGCGCTATATTGATGTATATGGCATTCCCGGGCACACGCGCATCGTACACTATTCAAACACCCAGATCAGTATTGTGCAGCAGGTACATGATGCTATCTGTGCAGCGCCTGGATGTGAATTTGATATCCGCGAGATTGCCGCAGGATTTTCTATCAGTCCCAGTACGCTGAATAAATATTTCAAGGCTGTATATGGCGAATATATTCCATCGTTCGTGCGGACGACACGGATGGAAATGGCAGCCAGGCTTCTGAGAAACTGTGAGCTTTCCGTGGGGATCATTGCCGGAAAGACCGGTTATCAGCATCCGGGCAAGTTCAGTCAGGCCTTTAAAAAGTACTATGGAATGTCTCCGCTGGCATATCGCAAAAGTTTATGGTAGAGGGACGCCCGTACAGCCGGTTAACAAATGGAGCAAAAAAAGAATAAATAGAGTAAAAGCCACCTCCTGTTTTTAGTATAATCCCGGCAGGAGGTGATTTTTTATGAATGAACTCAGTGTATTAAAGCAGCTTACCGCGCTGCCCTATTTGCCTGTATACGTGAGAACGATCAACACTGCGATCGAGCTTGATCTGTTTTCCCGGCTCTGCACCTGGATAACTGCCGATGAATTGGCCAATAAGCAGGGCTATCATCAGGAAATTACGCGCTGTATATTGGGCGTGCTTTACTCTCTGGGCTTTTTGGAGAAGGATGGTGTATATTACCGAAATTCCGAAGACAGTATGCGTTATCTGGTGAAGGGCAGTTCGGAATATATGGGTACATACCTGTTGTTTTACTGGCTGGGAGCGGACAGCATGGCAGTGAATATCAAGGATGCACTGCTTCATGGACCGGCAGCCATAGAAGAAATGTCCTGTTATATGGCGGCCTGCAGCCCTTCGGAGGAGGAGCCGCATCCGGGATGCCGGGATCATGAAATCCTGGCCATTGCCCGCCTGCTTCCTGAATACGAACAGATACGCATTGTTCTTGATCTTGGATGTAATGTGGGTATGAACGGCGCACAGGTAATTCTTGATCGCCCGGAGCGAAGGGGTGTGCTTTTTGATCGCGAAGGCATGCTGCCATATATGAAAAAAACGGTGGAATATCTTCATCTGGAAAACAGGACAGAGCTGGTGGGCGGCGATTTCTTTACCGACCCGCTTGGAGGGCCCTATGATCTGATCATCGCATCCTCCATCATGTGTTATGTACTGGAGAACAAGGCCGCCTTCCTGCGAAAATTGTATGAAGCGC
>CAYRZL010000198.1:0-1867 GCA_964428795.1 uncultured Lachnospiraceae bacterium
GATATAAATAAAGCGGATAATTCAACATTTTATATCCTCGGATACAAACCTTAGTCGTACCAAACGCCGCTTTCAAATTCCGCTTCTTAAAGTCAGCCAGCGATTCTCTATACCGATACAGCGGCTCCTGGAGCACATAGCCCTGATACCCTTTGCTAAAAAAACGAAACCACAAATCCACATCTTCCGCTCTCAATGTTTCCGGCGAAGATGTGTAGCCGCCCAGATCGTCATATACTTCTTTTCGCATCATGATCGTTGGATGGGCAAACGGCGTTCCATGAAGCAATGTTCTTTTTGAAGGATGTTCACCATAAAACCGAATGCTATGATCTCCTTCATCGTCAAAGATAATCAACCCTGCCCCAACACATGCAATCTCCGGATGCGCTTCCAGAAAATCTACCTCTTTTTCAAAACGGCCCGGAAGATTCATATCATCCGCATCCATACGCGCAATAAGCTCACCCGTGGCCGCAGAAAGACAATGATTCAGCGTGGCGGCCAATTTTTCATTCTTCTCGTTTTTCAAAAGCTTAATCTTGTCCGGATATTTACTTTTGTATTCTTCAGCTACCTGGTATGTGCCATCCGAGGAGCCATCATCACACATAACCAGTTCCCAGTTTGTATATGTCTGTGCAATAACGGATTCAATTGCGTCGGGCAATGTTTTTTCACAGTTATATATGCCCATAATTACGGACACTTTCGGTTCTTTCATCTAAACTGATTCCTCTTCCTGTTTCGCGCTGATTCATTCCGTGAGGCTGCCAAATAATAATTCTCTCTACAAACGTGGCTGTTTAGCCCGTCACTTGCCGGAATAAAAATTCTGTAAATCAAGCGCGACTCTTTTTATGTCATACTGCAACAGCTGCGGAGAAATACCCCCCCCGCCGGGCTTTCGGCTGATTTCGTTTAGTTTTTTAGACCACTTGTCAGGAGACAAATTTACATCCAAAAAAAATACATTTTCAGAAAGCTTTGCAGTTTTTGTAACCTTATCTGAGACAAGTACAGGTAATCCGTTTACTTGAGTTTCCACCAATGTAACCGGAAATCCCTCCCACAATGATGGAAACAAAAACGCATCCATCGCCGACAGATATTTCCAGACATCAGAAACAGCACCCGTAAAAATCACATCGTCAAACAGACCCTTTTGTAAAACTTGATTCCAAATCCGCTCTTTATCTTCCCCCTCACCAACAAGCAACAAAACGGAATCAGGATTTTTGCGATGATAAGCCTCAAATACTTCTACAACAAAGGGATGGTTTTTTTGGGGGGTAAACCTGCCTACATGTCCAATCACCGTTTTATCCTCAATATGAAGCTTCTTCCTGATTTCATCTCGATTCTGCGCATCGAAAGCGAATCGAGGCAGATCAATGCCATTGGTGATCACCCGGTAGTTTTTTCCCGGAAACATCCATTCGCCAGCCACTTCCGAACAGGCGAAACGGTCTGTGACCCACTTGTCAATCCTGTTGATATTCAGTCGATGGAGTACCAGCGCACTGCTCTTAGTACTGTGGCTGTGGATAATCCTACGCGGAATTCCATACTTCATTGCAAGCTGGAGTGGCTTGACATATATTAGTGAATTGGCATGCACATGAATCGCCTGATATTCTCTGGCATGGGTCTTTAAGAATTCGTCCAAGGCCTTGTAATTTTGCCGCACATGCCGGGGGAAAGCGGGTTGAATAAAGACCTTTCCTCCCATCGCCTGGATTTCCTCCAGCATTGGACCGTTTTGCGTGCTCCTGATCAGAAAATCAAACTGCACTTTCTCCCTGTCGATATTGCGATAAACATTCATCACAAAGGATTCCGCGCCGCCGGTGCCTAAATTGTTCAA
>CAYRZL010000199.1:0-1824 GCA_964428795.1 uncultured Lachnospiraceae bacterium
GAGTTGGATGAGATTGATGAAGAACAGGTAAAATTCTTCCATGACAGAATTTACGGGGTATATAATTATAAGGGAGAGTGCACGCCGTATGATGTGATCCGATATATCTCGCGTCTGATCAAGCGTCCGGAATACAGCTTTAATAAGACAGAGGAGTCCATGACAGATCTGATTTCCCGGCTGAATGAGATCCGTGACCAGTACAAATCTATGATTCATGTGGAAGAAGGCAACGGACATTACTTGTCGAAGGCCATCGAGCTGCGTACGATGATCGATATGCTCGAGATCATGTTTATGGTATTCAAGACGAGAAAAGAGAGCCGAGGCTGCTTTAACCGTCTGGATTATCCGAATCGTGATGATAAAAACTGGTTAAAGTGGATTATTGTAAGTAAGGGCGAGGACGAAAAACCGGCAATTACCTTCGAGCGCATCCCCTTTGAGAGATATCCGTTTAAACCAGAGGGATGGCAGGAAATAGAGATGTAAAATTCCATCAAATTAAAAAGAGCAGTTCCAGGTGGTTCATGGTTTGGAACTGCTCTTTTCGCTCTTAATATGCCCATCCAGATCAAACGTTGTAAGTAACACTTCCATCACCTCGCTGCGATTCTTCTCCAGAAACGAACGCAAAATATCCTTTTCTATGCATTCCCGGCAAGCCTCGTCCACCGCCTCTGCCAGGGGAAGACCCTTTCCTTCGTTCTGGCGGATCTCATGAACAAAGCGGGAATACTCGTTCAGAACCCGACAACTCTCCAGCAGCTTCCGGTTATGGCCGTAGTTGACGTTGTACATGACCGCCTTCACCTTCACGCATCCGTCTTCTCCGGTATAGGAATGAAAAAGATTGTCACGTAAAAAAACAGAGTCAATGGAAGAAAAGCAAGAAAACATGCGGGGATGCAAAAATTTTTCTTTTTGTTGATGATACGAACCCCCTGACACAGCTCCACGCAATATTAGGCAGTAATCCATTTGTCATCCACAGCATCCACAAGAGCTGCCGGAAGACGGACATGGGGATGCAGGTGAAGCTTTTGAGAGAATACATGTTCACAAAAACTGGACTCAAATTGGCCTGATTTAAAATGCAAAAACTGGATATATTAAAAATGCCAATTGCGTAGTAGGATAATGGAATCAGAGACATCAAGTTCGCTGAAAACAAACTATCATTACAGGAAAGGCGATTGGCATATGAATGAATTTAACCATTTAATATAAATAGACGCACATTCCCACATAGGGAAGTTTGGAAGTCCCTTCAACATCGATTTTGATTTGGAGCGGCTGAAAGCGCAGATGAAAGAATATAATATTGAGAAAACGATCCTGTGTCCGGCGGCATGCAGTCTGAATGAGGAATTAAAAGAGGCTTATAAACAGGAGCCGGAGAAAATCATTCCCCTTTGCTGAGTGAATGCCAATGAAGGGCAGAAAGGGTATGATATGCTGGAGCATTATCTGCGTGATGAGAATTTTGCAGGGGTGAAAATGCAGCCCCTGTTTGATGCTTTTACGGCAGATTCTCCCATGGTGGATCCGATTATGGAAATTGCGGAGGCATGCGGAAAACCGGTGTTTATTCACTGTGGGCACCCGCCTTATTCCCTGCTCTGGCAGATCGGATTGCTGGCAGAACGTCATCCCCATGTGCCTACGGTGATGATTCATATGGGGCATGGACATGGTGTTTATATTGAAGGAAGCCTGAACATGGCATACAAATATGACAATTTGTTTCTGGAGGTTTCGGGAATGCCCAGCTTTAAAGAATAAAAACTTTTCGCAATAAAATAACAGGATTTTATGCAGGAT
>CAYRZL010000200.1:0-1759 GCA_964428795.1 uncultured Lachnospiraceae bacterium
CTGAAAAGCAGTATGCTGAAAAGTGAAAGGAGGGCGTAGACATGGGATATTTTTTAAACAGTAATGAACCTGCAAGACTTTATATCAATGAAGCGAAGAAACCATATTTTGTGGATAAAACAAAGATGCTGTCGGATTTATTTCCACTTGTTGAGACAGGAAACCAGTGTATTTGTATCACACGCCCGCGGCGGTTTGGAAAAACCATTATGGCGAACATGATCGGCGCATTCTTCAGCAGGGGCTGTGATGCCAGTGTTTTTGACCAACTGCAGATTTCGGGTTATGACGGATACGCAAAGCATAAAAATAAACATAACGTAATATATATTGACTTCAGCAAGGCGGATGATGAATGTGAAAGCTATAAGGAATATATCACATCGGTCAAAGAAATCCTGCGTGAAGATCTCCATGAGGAATTCCCGGACGTGAAATACCGGGAAAAGGGAACCGTTTCAGAGGATCTGAAAAGGATCCAGGAAGCCACAGGAGAGACATTTGTCTTTGTTTTCGATGAGTGGGATTACATCTTTCATCAGCGATATGTTACTGAGCCGGATAAAATGCAGTTTGTCAGGTTTTTGAGTAATTTATTGAAGGATCGCGCTTATGTAGAGCTTGCCTATATGACTGGTATCCTCCCGATTGCGAAATATTCCAGCGGTTCCGAGATTAATATGTTTCAGGAATACACCATGAGTACGATGCACCTCTATTCGACTTATTTTGGCTTTTTGGACGAAGAGGTAGATATGCTGTATGCACGGTATCTTACAAAAGAACCCGCGCCGAAAGTTACGCGCAATGGACTGCGGGAATGGTATGATGGATACCAGATCCTTGCGGATGAGGATGCAGCATATTTAAAGGAGCATCCGAACGCGGAAAACGTTGTGATAAATGACGCAAGATATATAGTGAAGCGGATGTACAACCCGCGTTCTGTGGTATTTGCATTAGAAAACAATCAGTTGGCCGATTATTGGACAAGTTCCGGGCCTTACGATGAAATCTTTTATTATGTAAAAAATGATATTGCCGGAGTCCGGGACGATATTGCAAAGATGATCGCAGGGGAAGCGGTACAGGCACAGGTGAGAGAATACTCTGCCACGTCCACGTCGATAAGCACAAGGGACGAGGTTCTTTCTGCTATGGTTGTCTATGGGTTTCTGACGGCTGCCGGTGGAAAGGTGAGTATCCCGAACAATGAGTTGATGGATAAGTTCGCCGATATGGTCAGAAAGGAGAACGCTCTGGGCTATGTCTACAGTCTTGCGAAGGAATCTGACCGGATGCTGGCGGCGACGAAAGCCGGGGATACCGGGACGATGGCATCAATTCTGCAGCAGGCACACAATACAGAGACCGGCATGACCGGCTACAACGATGAAGCAGAGCTTTCCGCGATCATCAGGCTGGTCTATCTGAGCGCCCGTGACGATTATGACATAGAGCGTGAGGATAAAGCAGGGGTCGGTTATGTTGATTATATTTTCTATCCTAAGAAAAATATGGCCGATGACTGCATAATCGTGGAGCTGAAGGTTGACCATACAGCGGAAGAAGCAATTTGGCAGATCAGGAACCGAAATTATGCGCAGCGTTTCATAGGGAAGCTGGGGGAGCAGACAAAATACAGAGGACGTATTCTGGCGGTCGGGATTTCATATTATAAAAAAGATCCCGGGAAAAAGCATGAATGCGCAGTTGAAGTATTGCGGGAAAAACTGTAAAATGCGAAAAATATCAGAAT
>CAYRZL010000201.1:0-1711 GCA_964428795.1 uncultured Lachnospiraceae bacterium
TTTTAATATTTCCATGACGTCCTCTCCTTCTTGTTATAGGCTGGTATTCACTGCCGCTCGAAAAAATGCTTTGCATTTTCCTCGTTGACTTGCGAAGCATACTTCTGCATGCAGAGCATCCTTCTTACAAGTCACATTATAACAAAGAAAAGTGACATCTCAGTGACTGTACACCCTTATTTCAAAACAAGCTCCGCCTTCTGGCAGATTCCGGGCAGTGATATTGCCGTTTTGCAGCTCAAAAATAGAATGCGCCAGGGACAATCCGATCCCTATTCCATTTCCGGCAGCACCTTTCCCCCGATAAAACCGCTCAAAAAGGTGTGGTATATCTTCTGCCTGAAAACCCTCTCCATCATCCCATATCAAGATCTCCGCATAAAGCGGATTGCTGGAATAATCACAATGTATCGTTCCTCCATGCTTAGAATGCTCCATGCAATTTTTCATCAGATTCATAAGGGCTTCCATTATCCACTCCATGTCTCCATAGATTTCAATGCACCCATGATCTGGAATATCCACAGAAACATTCTCTTTCAACAGTAGATCATTCAGGTTCTCCGCTGCAAGGTTCAAAGCAGTATAGATGTCCACCTGTGAAAATTCCATATGTAAAGTCCCAGCGTCAATCTTAGAAAGCGTCAACAATGATTCTTCTAATCTGTTCAACCGATCCAACTGTCTCTCGATCTGTTCTCCATAAATATTCGGTGTTGTATTCTTCATAAGCTGCAAAGAAAGAAAGGCGGAAGTAATCGGTGTCTTTAATTGATGGGCTATATTTGCCAGATTATCTGCAAAATTCACTTTTGCCTGCACCGCTGCCTCCCTTGTCTGATACAGAGATGTAACTGTCTTATATATTTCATCCTGGAGATGGGAAAATTCATCTTCTTTCACCTGTATGACTGTTCCGGCAGCACCAACATTGACCTGCTCCAAATAACTCGTCAGTTCCTCTATTCTCATTCGATTACGTTTATTCATACGCCATACAGTAAGCAGAAATCCACAGATCACCAGAAATATTAAAACTACAGAAGGAATGAAAAAGTTCCACGGAACACCTTCGCAGAATTCATGATTTCGATATCCATACTGCTTCAGAAACTGATTTCCTTTCACTTCCTGCTCTGCCAGCGTATGATATTGTTTCAGCGCAGAAAGCGCCTGCTCCTCTCCCTCCGGATAGTTTTCTATGATGATCTCACAAAGTTTGGACACATGCTCAAAGGCAGTCTGCCGGTATTCATACTGCCAGAAAACGGTTATGCCAATGATGCTGACAACGCACACCAGCACCGGAATCAAAACCGTTAGTCTTTGTTTCCTTATCTCTGTCATATGCTCTCCTCCAGTCGATACCCAAAACTGCGTATGGTTTTCAGGCAGGTCGGATTGTGTAATTTCTCCCGCAGGCGCTTCATCGTCACGGTCAATGTATTGTCATTCACATAAGTTCCGTTGCTGTCCCATACCTGTTCCAATAGCTGTCTTCTGGTTACCGTTTTTCCTTTGTTTTCCATCAGCAGAAGGAGCAGCTGATATTCCGGATGACTCAACAGGATTTCTTCCTGTTCCCAAAAAACAGACATTTTATCTGTATCCAGCGAAAGATGATCACAGAAAAGCCGGGGTTCCTTTGTCTGTCCGCTCCGGCGCAGCAATGCCAGAATACGGGAATACAACACTTCCAACTCAAACGGTT
>CAYRZL010000202.1:0-1603 GCA_964428795.1 uncultured Lachnospiraceae bacterium
AAATACAAATGCAGCGTCGTGTACACCCGCTCCATATAGCGTCCGAGCCAATACAGCTCATTCATCTGTTCTACCGAGATAATACCCATGTGTCCTTAAATCCTCCTCCCTGTGAAGAATTAACAATAAAAGAATCGGGATTTCTGGAAAAACGTGTAAGACCGCTCTTCCATACCATCGTCTCACCCGCACTGAGCACAAATGCACGCAAATCCGCTTTTCGGGGCACGATTTCTCCATTGTCCACAATATCAATATCCAGAAAATCTATAACCTCCTGTGCGATGAACCGCCTCGGTTCTTTTTTCAGTAATTCGATAAAATCCGCTTTCTGCTGTCTGGTCATTTTGTTTCCAAACTGAACACCATATCCACCTGCCTCTGCCACGTCCTTCCATACCAGATCGTCAAAATGCTCTAGGGAATACTTCATGTCATCCTCATAAAATGGCAGATAGGTGGGGGCATTGTGTAAAATCGGCTCCTCACCGAGATAATACCGTATCATCTTCGGAACAAAATAATAAATTCCCTTATCATCCGCCACACCGTTCCCCGGTGCGTTGAGCAAAGCCACATTTCCCTTGCGGAATACATCATACACATGGGGGATGCCAATGACGGATTCCGGATAGAAGGTCATAGGATCCAAATACTCATCTGAAATACGTCGATATACCGCCCCAACCTGAGACTGCTTTCCATTGTAATCCACATAATACAGCTTATCGTTTTCCACTACCAGCTCCCGTCCGCTGACCAGCTTCGCCCCGGTCTGCTCCGCAAGGTAGGAATGCTCAAAATACGCCGCATTGTAGCGTCCCGGTGTAAGGATAATATTCAAACCGCCCGTATTTACATGATCCATCGTTTTTCGCAGCATCTGCGAATAATCTCTGTTGTCCTCAATATGGTTGTTCGCAAACGTGCGCGGGCTGCTCCTCCTGCACAGATTTCTGGCAATCATCGGGTAGGACGCCCCGGAGGGTACTCTCAGGTTATCCTCCAAAATGTACCACTCTTTATCCTTTCCCTGAACCAGATCAATACCGGAAATATGGGAGTAAATGCCCTTCGGCGGCATCACACCCTCACATTCCGCCAGATATCCGCTGGAAGCATAGATGAAATCCTCCGGCACCACACCGTCCTTCACAATTTTCTTTTCGCTGTACACATCCCGCAAAAAAGCATTCAGCGCATCCACGCGCTGGCGAAGCCCCCGCTCCAAATAGGCAAATTCCTCTTTCTCAATAATCCGGGGAATCGCATCAAACGGAAACAACTGCTCTTTGAACGTATTGTTTTTATATATACCGAATTTTACGCCATATCTCGCCAACAGCTCATTGATAGTGTCCGTATTTTCATATAGATCCCGATCAATCATCTATGTATCTCCCTTCTGTAAATATAAAAAAGGCGCTCTGCGCTTTGCAGAACACCTTTGTTTGAAATAATCATACGATATTAAATTAAAATTGTCAAATAATTCTGTCAATTTCATATAAGGTTTTTCCTGATCATTTTTGGTGATCTTATTACAAGCTAAGACTTCCCATACCTAAAATGGGCTTTGCACCTTGAAAATTCAATATTTCAG
>CAYRZL010000203.1:0-1603 GCA_964428795.1 uncultured Lachnospiraceae bacterium
CCCACAGACAGTTCATTTTCATCGAGATGAATCGTTGTATTTCCATCCACCTCCGCAAAAAATCCCATCAAAAGCGTACCGGAAAAAGACCAGGGCTGACTTTTGTAATACCGGATGTTCTTAACCTTCAGCCCCACCTCTTCCATCACTTCACGCTCTACCGTCTCTTCGACAGTCTCACCGATCTCGGCAAATCCGGCAATCAGAGCATAGCGCTTGAAGGAACGTCCCGCATATTTAGTCAGAAGCAAGGAATCCCCATTGGTAACGCCCACAATCACAGCCGGTGAAATCTTAGGGTATTCTATCTGCCCACAGGAAATACAGCGCATCATACGCTCCTTGTCATCATGCTGCATGGGCTTTCCGCACCTTGGACAGAAGCGCCGGCTCTCATACCAGCCTGAAAGCTGTAATCCCGTAATTCCCGCAAAAGCCTGTGCCTGGTATACCGTGCTCCGAAAAACATCCGGGCGCTGCCAGGAGCTGCCCGGAAATCTCGATATATCAAGTCCCTGTATCAAAAAATAGGTGATGTTATCAATGGAAAACAGATAAGTATAAGTCTCTGCAAACTCCGGCTCCTCGCGGACAACCTCCTGATAAGTTAAAAATGCCAGTTCTTTATCTTTTAATCGGACCAAAGCCTCAGCTCCGCGATAACTGAGTATCCTGCTATCCGGAGAAGGCTCAACTGGTCTGTACTCGTTGTGATATCTTCCTTTACCTATATCCTGAATCATAATACACTCAATTCCATACAAATTTCTCTGCGGCGCTTTGCCCCACTTCCTGTGGAGTCTTAAGCTCCTGTGCTTTCAGCTGCTCCGCTTCCGAACGATACTCCTTGACTTCCACGCAGAAGCATCTGTAATCTCCTACAACGTAGCAATAGATATTGCGGTAATCCTGGGACGTATCATCTACGATCAATATGTAGAGATAATCCTTGGCGTCCGTGTATACGGCACTGGTACTGATCTGAGCGTTCACGTTGCTGTACAGTAAATTGTTAGTCAGCATATCCCGAAGCTGCTCATATTCAAAAACTGAATAGTTTGTATCAATGTAGCTGCAGGTGATCGTCGATGTACCATCTACCCCCAGACAGGCATCCTGCTTATACACAGTTTGGCTCTCAGTCGACGCAGAGCTGTCTGCCGACCAGCCGCTGTCTATGGAATAAGTACCTGTCAGGGCAGCCGGCGCCTCAACATTCTCCTCCGCATCTGCCGAAGCGCCGTCCGCCTGGACCTCTGTCAAAACATCTTTATCGGAGAAAAACTCATCCTCCGTCCATCCGTTCTCTTCAAAGTATTCTTCTGATAACTCATCCGCCTGCACCGGAATAGCAGTAAAACCGGCAATCCCGATCATCATACAGAAAGCTCCTGTAATACCTGCCGCCCGGCGAAAACGTCTGCCGCAAAAACTTATCTTCATAAAAATCGTCCCCTGTGTCTGTATTGTTCTTTTAGTATAATAGCAAATCCGTCTTTTGTCACCAGAGATTTTCTTAATTTTCTTCAAACATATTTATTACTTGCTATAGTTCAGCCAGCCAGAAAATGAAAAGACAGACCGTGCACACTTGTGTGCTGAG